>JBDRDL010000050.1:0-12857 GCA_043820925.1 Methanobacteriota archaeon
CCTCTATCCGCATCCTCGCCGACCGTTATATCCTTCATAGACTTCAGACCCATCGCCTTGGCAGTTTTTTCCAGCCCTAGCTCTATATCCTTGCTCAATACAATTATGTACGCAGCTACCTCATCAATTCCTATTTTGAGAGCTGCTAAGGCTCTGTGGTGCCCGTCGACAAGTACCATCCTCTCTCCTGATTTTATAACAACTATAGGCTCTGCCAAACCCCGCTTCAGCTCGTACTCCCTGCCACGGAACTCATCAGGCAGTATCCTGTTTTGAGTAGGTATCAGCTCGGAAATTTTAACCTTTGTCAGCCTGACTATGGTTTTTACAGAGTAGAGCTTCTCAAGAGATTCGGTAAGTTTCTTAATCTTGTCCGGGGTTACTCTTTCTATGTGCGAGCGAATGACGTCTGCATTCGTGATTATGCCGATGAGCTTTTTGTTTTCGTCCACAACTGGAAGTCTGGAAAAACCACTGCGAAACATTACTCTCGCAGCGTCTATCAGATTCGTCTCAGGGAAAGTGACCGCTACCTCTTTTGACATGACATCTCTAACTTTTTTACCTCCCCTGCGCAGAATCATGTCTCTGCTCGTGATTATTCCGATGAGATTCCCTCTCTCGACAACTGGAAAGCCGTCGTGAGCGGTCTCCCTCATTGTCTTAAAAACTTCCTCGATTGTCTGCTCAGGACTAACCGTAATAACGTTGAGAGACATGTAATTTTTTACTTTCGTGTCCTTTATCTCCTGCGCCATAAAACCTCGCCGCCTCTTCTAATTTCTCTTATCCTGTGATATGGTATCCTCGTCTCCATATTATTTCTTTCTATCACAAAAAAAGAGCTTTCAAATTTTATTATGCTTTCGGCTTGAACAGTCATTGCGTCGCCGGGAGCGCCCCTGTGCAGGTAAACGATTTCAACTCCCTCAAGAGACTTCTGCGGATGCCACCTCAGCTCGTCCAGAAAGCGCTTAGCCATAGAAGGGCTCTCCTTGCGCTAACGCCATTGCCTCAGCAATTGCGTTTTTACATTCTCTGTTCTTCGCTATATTTCCGTGCCCGGGAAGTAAAAGATTGAAATCCAGCTTCGAGAGCCTTTCAAGAGAATTGATAAGTTCCTCAAAATTTCCGCCCAAATCAGCCCTTCCAAAGCTGCCGTCAGAGAAAAGCGTATCTCCCGAAATCAAAATTTTTTTATCTCTCTCATAGAGGCAAATGCTTCCGGGAGTATGCCCCGGAGTATGTATTACCTCGAATATATGCTCCCCCAGGTCTATTTTATCTCCCTCCTTCAGCACTTCATCAACCTTCAGCGGAATTTTCTTGCCTGCCATTGCGCATGTGCCGTAGAATTCTCCGGAGCGCATCTCTGCAGCATCGCTTTCGTGCACCAAAACTCTGCACTTAAAAAATTTATTGCCGCCGCAGTGGTCCAGGTGGGCATGGGTGTTTATTATCAAGTCTATTCTGCTTTTCTTTCTAATCTCATCAATAAGGTTGCCTGTACCAGCGCCAGTATCTATGAGTGCAATTTTCTTATCGATGATTAAAAAAACATTTGAATCGAAAGAATTGCTGAGTATCGGTAATATTGTCATCTTCCACCTCAATCCAGATTGGTAAGTCCATTTTCCCTTGCTATCGCAAGTGCCCTTTCCATCTCGAAGCCTGTTACTCCCCTGCTTATTTCAGGTATTTTATATGCTTCAAACTCGGGTCTGTACTGCGCCATTACATTCACCCTTACTTCATTGCCTAAATTCTCCGCAATCCACTCTAATACAGGCTTGGTGCAGCACTCCACGTGGTTGGGAAGTACGAGGTGGCGAATCAAAAGCTCCGCATGCTCTTTTCCTAACAAATGATTTCTTGTGATAATCTTCCAGTAATTCTCGACTTTCGACAGCCGCTCTGCGCATGCGTCGTTTCCGTACTTAAAGTCAGCAAGATAAACGTCCACTATACCGTTCAAGAGCTTCATTGTTTCACTGCTCATGTACATGTTTGAGTTCCATACAACCGGCACGTTAACGTCCAGGCAGCGGAGCATATCAATAATTGTATGCAGATTTGGCGTGGGCTCTCCGCCGACGAAATTTATATTCCTGCTGTTCTCAAGCATCCTGCGCCTTTTCGCTATCTCCGCAAGATGCTTTCCAGTTACACCTACTCCCTCCTCCACGTGCCTCGAGATTGTCCAGTTCTGGCAGTATACGCAGTAAAAGCTGCAGCCTATGAAGAAGAAAGTATGCGAGGGAACTAAGCAGGCTTCCTCGCCGAGATGCAAAAACTCTGAAGATAGGTAAGTGCCTGCATCTAAATTGCAGAACCCCTTCTTGCCCGCAGTTCTATCTGCGCCGCACCTGCGCTCGCAGAAGTGACAGGAGCTCAAAATCCTTCTCGCCAGCTCGAGCTTCAGGTCGAGCAGCGAAGTATTTGCGCTGAGTTCCTTCTCGGCATTGACAAATTCTTTAATCCTGCTGTCATGCTCTTTCCAGAGCTCTTCTTCACTGGAAGCCAGCTCTACGGAAGTTGGAATTGCCTTTGCCATCAAAAATTTGGCTGGCTTGCGATTGGTTGATACTTCCACATATCTTCCCAAGGCTTTTTTCACCCCTTCGTCCTCAAAAGCAAGGAGGGCGTCAGGGCGGATTAAACCGTACATTTTTTATCACTTTAGCAGATATATTGCAAACAAGGCAGCAGCGACTCCGATAATTTTTTTGGCTGTGAAGTTTTCTTTGAAGATTATCAGCCCTGAGAGCGAAATAAACAGCATCGAGAAAATTATGACCATTGGTAAGAATGCTGACAAATCTGCTTCTCTCAGCGGATAGAGAGTTATCAGCTTTGCAAGACCTCCCATGAGGAAGCTGAAGAGCATTGCAGCCAGTATCTTCGTCGGCAGTGACCAGAACTTTACCAGCTCAAAAAATCCTATATTCATATGTCCGTGAAATCTGTACTTCCAGAACGAATCTCCGAGAGTGAACAGCAGGGCAGCTGCCATCGCCATTGCAATGTAAATTCCTTTCAAACTATCACCTTCTTCCTTAACCTACAACTCTAACGTCTTTGAATTGAATCGTGGGTGCACGAACAGAGGAAACCTGTCTGTAATCCCTGCCGAATCCTTCGATTTTATTTAAAATGTCGAAAATATTTCCAGAAATAATTGCCTTCTTCACCGGCTTGCCGTCGAGAAATGCGTTTCTCGTTTCTACTGAAAAATCTCCTGAGACGGGATTCGAAGTATGGGCACCGATTAAGCCGTGCACGACCAGACCTTCCCCGCCAATTCTTCCACTCTTCCGTAAGGAAGATGGCATACACACCAGCTTCCTGACGGAATTTCTTGAAACAATAAAGTTGGACGAATCTATGCTGGGCAGGGAAGCGTAGGAATCTCTCTCTGCGCTGCCAGTACTTTTTACTTTGCCTTTGTTCGCAGTATATGTGTCGTAGAGATAGCCCTTCAGCACTCCCCTTTTAACAAGCTCAGTTCTTTGCGACTTAACTCCCTCGGCATCAAATTTAGCAGTTGACAGCCCGTGCTTTATGGTGCCGTCGTCTGTTATGTTTAACTTCTCTGAGAATACTCTCTCGCCCAATTTTCCAGCCAAAACCGAGCGCTTGCGCTGCACGTTATCAGCACTGAATGAGGGAATTAAAACGTTTTCAAACAGCTCTGCTACAGCATGGGGCTTTAGAATCAAATTCGTGGTTAGAACTCCAATCTCCTTCGCATTCAGCGAATCTCTCGCAAGCCTTGCCGCTTCCTTGCCAACGCCTGCGAAGTCTAAATCCAGAGCCCTCGAAACCTCGCAATAAAAGCCAGATGATTTGCCCTCTGCCACCGTGTTTAGATAGCAGGCACAGGCAGTAGCTTTATCAGTACCAGCGATTCCGTTAGAATTCCAAATCCCAACTTCCGAGAAAGACCAGGAAATTACTCCGGTTGTTGGAATTACGTTATAACTCTCGCACGGGCTGACTAAAACTTCAACAAATTCCATCGCATCTTCTACCTCGAGCTCAGCTATTTTCTTGTCATAAGTTCCAGCACGGCTGTATTTCTGTTTTCCTGGCAGAGAGAGGAACTCATCTTTTTCTCCAATTTTAGCTATGTCTACTGCTCTCTGCAGCACTTTTTCATCCAGATTATTTGAAAAAGCAAATCCCATCTTTTTGTCTTTGATAACCCTTATACCATAGCCGAAATGCGAGCTTCCCCTAAAGGTCTCTACCCTGCCTTTTTTTATTCCCACATCATTTGAAATTCCTTTTGAGAAAAATACCTCAGCCTCGTCTGCGCTCTTCATTAGGATTTTTAATGCCTTCTCTGCGTCCATACTATCGCCAAATCTACGCATTAAATATAAATACCTCAGCTTCTTCGAGGGAAAGTAATGGAGTGTAGTCTAGGAAAGGCAGAATGTCCATTACCTCGTGCCCCCAACCGTCGCAGTCGTTCTTATGGTTGCACCTCCGTCGCTTACGGGCACGAGCTGCGCTGCTTTTCCACAGAACCCAATGTGCAGCCCGAAATCGCTGCCGACTGCATCTATGCTTTTCAATATTTCGAGAGTTTTTCCTGAAAGCGCAACATCCTTTATCGGCTTGGTTATCTCCCCGTTTTCAATCAAAAATCCCTCCTCTGCGCTGAATTGAAAAACTCCTCTCACAGTGTCAACCTCGCCTCCCTTGGAGCCCCTCAGGTATACGCCGTAACGAATATCCTCAAGCATCTCCTCTAATTCGAAATCTTTCGGCTCAAGATAGGTGTTGCTCATTCTGACAATCGGCTGGCAGTTGAATCCCTGAGCTCTTGCATTGCCGGTGTTCTCCTGCTTTAACTTTGTGGATGTTTCCCTGGAATGCAGATAAGTTTTCAGCGCCCCATTCTCAAGTAATGTTTTTTTCTTTCCTTTTGTTCCTTCAGAATCATAAAAATAAAATCCGAAAGAATTTTCTAAGGCAGCATCGTCGTAAACGGTAACTAACTCTGAGCCAATCTGCTGCCCCAGCCTGCCTTCGAGTATTGACTCTCCCTGGATTACGTGGTCTGCCTCCACAGCATGCCCGAGCGCTTCGTGAATAAAAACCCCGGCGAGTTTTGGGTCCAGAACTACTTTGAAATTCCCGCTCGGCGCTTCACCAGCATCCAGAAGCCTTATCGCTCTCTCAGAAGCAGCCTTTGCGGCATCAGCTGCGCCGTGCAGTGCTTCCAAACCTGCTACGCTTCCTATTCTCTCAAAGCCTGCCTGCACATTTCCGTTCTTCTTTGCGAACACCGAGGAGAACAGTGCCACTCTGGTATACTCTGCTTTTATGCTGCTGCCCTCTGAATTCAAGTACGAGGAATTTATTCTCGAATCAGAATATGCAAAAGAAGAGCTTACTACTTCTTTGTAGCTCTGCGCAACTTTCTCGGCTTGGTGCAAAATTTCTTTTTTTTCCTCTACGCCTGCGTCGAATGGGTCTATCTTCGGGACAGTCTTCACCACGTCCTCAATAGCAACGCCCTCTGCAAACTCGATTTTCTCTCCATTCCTGGCGATTCTGTAAGCCCTCTCTGCCAGCGCATATATGTCCTCCAAACTGTTAGAAGATACAAATCCCCAAGTTTTATCCAGTACCCTTACGCCAACTCCAAAAATCTCCCCTGAGGATACCTCCCTTGCTGTTCCGTCCTTCAAAATTATGCTGTTTGTTTCTATCCTTTGGATGGAAACGTCTATGAACCTTGCAGGAATATCAAAAATTTTTTTGAGTTTGTCAATATCCATGCGCTACTTCCGTCAGGAAGATGGCGCTTGCGTGAGCAAGACCGAATTGTCTTGCGCCTACCTTCGGTAATGCCAGTCTTCCTTGCGGAATAAGTATGCGCTAGTTTCATATATATCTTTTAAGCGAATACAATGGCATGGTAGATGTAATGCCTTTCAGAGGCATTCGATACAGCACAGGCGACCTAGCAAAAGTAGTTGCTCCTCCCTATGACGTAATATCTGGCGAGGAGAGAGACGAATACTACAGCGCTCACGAGAACAACGTAGTTCGCCTAATACTCGGAAAGGAATTCCCCGGCGATGACCAGAAAAACAACAGGTATACAAGAGCCGGCGAATACCTCGAAATTTGGATTAAGAGCAGAGTGCTGAAGCAGGACAGAGAGCCGTCGATATATATTTACGAGCAGGAGTACTGCCACAGAGAAGAGAAAAAAATCCTCAGGGGCTTCATCGCTCTGGTGCGAATAGAAGAAGGAGCAATACTGCCGCACGAAGAAACCCTCTCGAAACCTATAGCGGACAGGCTGAAGTTCATGAGAGCAACGAACGCAAATCTCTGCCCAATATACGCTCTCTATTCCGACCCGAATAAAATTCTGGATTCTGTCTTAAAGGTAAGACAAAAACCAGCCATCGACACTTGCGACAGCAAGCGTGTAAGACACAGGCTCTGGAAGGTGAGCGATGCTGCGGCGATAAAAAAAGTAAAAAAAGAGATGAAGGATAAAAAGCTCTTCATTGCAGACGGGCATCACAGATGCAAAGCTGCTCTCGCTTTCAGAAATGAAAGCGGGATGCACGACTACGTGATGATGTTTTTGACGAATATGGACAGCGGAGGCATTACGATTCTGCCTGCACACAGAGTAGTTCGCATATCCAATACCTCTAAACTTGAAAACAAAATCAGGCGATATTTCGATTCGAAAGTGCTGAAGTTTGGCAGGAAAAATAAAAATGCCAAGATAAAAGAAATGCTCGAAGAAATGGAGAGGCAGGAGGGCAAGCATATTTTTGGGATGTACAGCGGAGGAAATGAATTTCGCCTGCTCACCTTAAAAGATGAAAAAATTTTAGACAGGATTATAAAAGGAAAATCGCGAGAATGGAAAAGACTGGACGTTGCGATACTCCATGTCCTGCTATTGAACCGGGAGGAAAAAATAGAATATGTAATAGATGAAAAGAAAGCGATTCAAGTGATAGACGAGGGAAGGTATAACGTTGCCTTTTTCCTCAACCCCACAAAAGTAGAGCAGGTCAAAAAAATTGCGCTTGCGAATGAGAGGATGCCTGGAAAAGCGACATATTTTTATCCAAAACTGCTGACAGGATTAGTGCTGAACAAAATAAACTGAGTTGCCTATGGTTTCATTAGATGCTTCTTTGGCAACGGTTTTTCTACGCCCTTCGGCAGCGGAATCAAATCTTTGATTTTCTCCAGCAGGCTCTCCTTGTCATCGCCCCATGCAAGAGCATGCTCCAAAGCTTGAGAGAGGTTTTTAGCAGGGATTATCTTTACAGTGTTTCTGATCTTCTTTTCAAGCATTACATCTTTGAGATTTTCGCTCGGGATTATAACACTCTTAATGCCGGCTGCGGCTGCCGCCTCAATTTTTGCAGTTACGCCGCCAACCGGCAGCACATCGCCACGCACGCTCAGGCTTCCGGTCATCGCCACGCTCTGGTCCACTGGAATATTCTCTAAAGCTGAAATAACAGCAGTTGCCACAGATATGCTTGCGCTGTCTCCCTCAACTCCTTCATAGGTCTGCAAAAATTGTATGTGCACATCGTAGTTAGATATATCACGACCGGTGTGCTTTTTAATGAGCGCACTCACGTTCTGAATCGCTTCTTTTGCAATTATTCTCAGCTTGCCGGTGGCGATTATCTTGCCCTCTTCCCTGCTCTGAGCCGGAGCAACTTCCGCAACTATTGGCAGTATTACTCCGCTGTCGCCGCCTATAACCGCCAAGCCATTTACCCTGCCTATTTCCTTGCCCTCGACCACATAAACGCTGTAGTCTTTTTTAATGCTTATATAGCGGTCTGCAATCTGCTGCTCCAGAGTTTTTGCAATGTTCTTTGCCTTCAGTACATGCTTCGCTTCAACGCAAGGTGCATCTTCGCTCCTCGCAACATCGCCTGCTGCCCTGACCAGTCCTCCAAGTCCACGCAACTTTAGTGTTAGCTTTCCCTTCCTTCCTGACCTTTTCCCTGCTTCTTTAATAATTTCCATCACAGCATCTCTCGTGAAGTGAGGTATCTTCTTGTCCTTGACCACTTCTTGGGATACAAACTGCACAAGTTTATTCCTGTTTTCCGGGGTATCATCGATAACGTCCTTCATGTAAATCTCATAGCCATAGCCACAAATTCTGCTTCTCAGCGCAGGGTGCACGCCCTTCATCGCTTCCAAATTACCTGCAGCAATCAGAATAAAATCGCAGGGCACTGGCTCTGTTCTTACCATTGCTCCGCTTGACCGCTCGCTCTGCCCTGTAATCGAGTGCTTCTTCTCCTGCATCGCAGAAAGCAAGTTCTGCTGGGACTCTATCCCGAGAGTTGAAAGCTCATCTATGAAAAGCACGCCCCTATGTGACCTGTGGATAGCTCCTGCCTCGATTAAGTCATGAGAAGGTGTTTCCAAACCTCCGGATTGGAATGGGTCGTGCCTTACATCGCCGAGCAGGGCTCCTGCATGCGAACCTGTAGCATCGATGAAAGGCGCCTTCTTCTTCCCAGCGTTGTTGACCAAAATTTTCGGAACGAGCACATTTTCCTTGACCTTTATGTACTGGCGGCCCATGAGCAGAAATACTGCAGCAATTATTCCCCCGAACAAGAATATCGGCTGCCCAAGTATTATTGCATAGTAGAAAACGATAAACAGTATGGAAATGAAAAGCATCTTGAACATCATATTGATCGGAGCTTCCACCCTTCTTTTCTGTTCTTTATATTTCTCTACAATTTTCTCCCCTTCCCCTGCTTTAATAACCTCAACCCTCGGATTGTTTTTGTCCAGAGGATTTGGATGAATTAGTACGTCCTCAAGCTCTTCTACAGGCAGAAGCTCGCTCATCGCCAAGCCGAGCATGCTCTTTCCAGTTCCTGGCTCCCCAATTAAAAGAATGTGCCTCTTCTGCCTCGCAGCCTTTCTTATAATTTCGACAGCATGCTCCTGCCCGATTACCTGGTCAACTAAATTCTGTGGTACTTTAATTTCTTCAGTAGTTTTGAAATTTAATTCCATTGAACTGCATTTACTACTTTCAGGCTTATATACCTTTAGCACACTACATAGCAATAAGTCTTGCGCACTACCGAAGGTAGGCGCAATGGTATTGCGGCTTGCTATCGCAAATGCTATGTAGTGTTAGTTCTCTTCCGCAAGGAGTTAGGAAGCTAACAGCATAATTTATATACCAAAAGAAATTAACTTCCGCTGGTGAATTCATGGCGATAGTTTTTGGAGGCTCGGCGTGTCAAATCTTAGCGAAAGAGGTAGCTGACGAGCTTAATTTCGAGCTGGGGCAGCCGATAATAAAAAATTTTCCAGACGGCGAGCGCTACCTCCGCATCGACAGCGATGTTAAGGGCAAAGACTGCATTGTTATTCAATCGACCTCGAAGCCGCAGGATTCCAACCTGTTTGAGCTTCTCACAATTCTCGAAACTCTTAAGGATTTGGGAGCAGCTAAAATTTCTACAGTAGTACCATATTTTGGTTACGGAAGGCAGGACAAGCGCTTCCTCGAGGGCGAAGCTGTGAGCGCAAGAGTTGCCGCCAAGCACATCCAGCTGAATTCTGACGAATTCTTCACAATAAATGTTCACCAAACCGAGATTCTAAAATTTTTCAGTATACCCGCAACCGTCTTAGACGCAGCGCCGATGCTCGGGGATTATTTCAAAACCCATGAACTGGAGGCTCCGGTCGTGATTGGTCCGGATAAAGGGGCAATAGAACTGGCGAAGAACGTGGCAAGCATTATAGGATGCGGCTCTGACTACCTTGAGAAGCGGAGAATTGCCCCGGGCCAGGTAGAGATGAAGCCGAAAACTCTTGACATCGCAGATAAAGATGTTATACTCGTGGACGATATGATAGATTCAGGAGGCACCATGCTCGAAGCCATAAACATGCTGAGAGCGCAGAAAGCAGACAATGTACTCGTGGGCTGCGTGCACCCTGTATTAACAGGAAACGTTGTCACGAGATTATTCGGCGCAGGTGCGGTTGACGTGATTGCAACAAATACAATTCCCTCAGAGATAAGCTTCATAACTGCTGCTCCGCTTATAGTGAATGCGCTGAAGAGAGAGTGAGTAGCCTCACCAAATCTGCCCTTGTCACTATGCCCGCAAGCTTTTCTTTCTCTGTTACAGGGATTCCGGATATGCTGTTCTCAAGCATTAGCTTTGCTGCATCTGCAACAGTTGCATCGACTTCTAGGGTTTTGACGTCCTGGGTCATGACGTCTCCCACGAGCATGTTTCGAATCCTCCTGTGCTGATACCTGTCGGCGAGCTTTTTAAACTTCCCCAGAGCCCTTACCAAATCTCGCTCGGTCAGTATTCCAACAACCTCTCCTTCTTCAACTACAACCAGTCCACTGATTTTGTTATCCAGCATCAATCTTCTGGCATGAACTATCCTGTCGGTAGGAGGAACAGCGATCACGTGCCTGCTCAGTATGCTGCCCAGCTTTTCTTTGCGGTCTTTCAGAACCTTGAGTAAATCGGTGGCTGTCACGATGCCTGTAAGTCGCCCTCCGTCAATGACTGGAAGGGAGTTAATTTTATTCTGCACCATTAAAAGAGCTGCTTCCCTCACCTCCGCATCTTTTTCTACCACGATCAAATTAGAGCGCACAGCTGTAGAGACGTGCAGGCTCGAGGGGAGGAGCTTCCGATGCCTCGAGGAGCCCAGAGTCTCAACTACGTCTTTCTCGGTAACAATGCCGCACAGGTTTCCTGAATCGGTAACAACTACTCTGGAAATTCTGTTTTTCTCCAGAAGTTTTATCGCATCTGAAAGCTTCCTGTTTTTGTCTATTGTAATTACGTTTCTGGTCATTACATCCTTCACCAGCATTGCATCACCCCCATAAAATTCCCCTTGCTATATCTGTCTTGGTGATTATTCCTTCTAATTCGTCTTCTTCATTGACCACAGGAAGAGAGGAAATTTCATTTTTGTACATGCTCTTGGCAGCCTCTGCTGCATCGTCTTCTGCAAGGGCTGTGAGCAAGTTTGTGCTCATGAGGTCTTCTGCAACTGCCAGAGGAAAAGTCCTTATATGCCTGTACATAGGTCTGACCGCCTGCTTTGGCTTCCTCACGTATAGTACTCTTCTAATCTTAATTCCCCTGCCTCTGTCGTGGACATCTGCGAAGGATAGGTCGCTCGAAGTAACGATTCCTATCGGCTTCCTGCCGTCCACGATGACTATCCTCCCGAAGTTGTTTTCATTCATCAGCTCTACTAAATGACTCATTGTATGGTGCCTGTTGGCTGTTACCACGTTTTTGCTCATGAGCTCCCTATTTTTGAAAACGCTTGCATAATTTTCAGCGTATGCTCTCAGCAGGTCTGTTTTTGTAACAATGCCGACTAAAAACTCCCCATCAAGTATTAAGATAGAGGAAATGTTCTTTTTAATCATCAGCTCTGCGGCTTTTTTTATTGAAGTACTTGGAGGCAGTGTTATGAGATTTTTACTCATCACCCTGCTCAGCGCTATCGTATCGATAGGTCTCCTCCTCCAAGGTGCACTTCCAATGCCTAACCTTCGGGCAATATCCTTCTTGGTTATTATTCCCACCGGCTTTTCGCCTTCAACCACGACTACCCTGCTAAATTTTTTCTTGAGCATTAGGTTCCTCACATAAGAAACAGTTTCAGTAGAAGGAGCAACCGCAACCTCGGAACTCATGCATTTCTCTATTTCCACCATGTGCTATCTTTGCTTTTCCTGTGATAAATATTTATTGTTTGGCGGTCGAGTTTAATTCATGAGAATTTTCTTTATTTTATCAGGAGAACACCCCACGCTTCCAAAGGCAGAGGTCTTAGCAGCTCTGGAAAGCATCGGTGCAGAGTTTCGCATTTTGCAGGATTTAACACAAGTTCTAGTTTTGGAGACTGACAAAATAAATGCGCTGCACGAGAGAATAGCCCTGAGCCACGCCCTCTGCGAATTCTTTGGAGCTTGCAATGCGGATATGAAGGAAATTATCAAACTGACAGAGAAGAGCGGCATTAAAATCCATGGCAGCTTTGCTGTAAGGGTAAAGAGAATTGCGATAGCAAGACCGCAAGTCAGAAAAATAAGCACCATGGAGCTGGAGAGGAATATCGGAAAAATTATTAAAGGCAGGGCTGACTTGAAAACTCCAGAAAATCTGATCTACGGTGTTTTGAGCGATAAATTCGTGCTCGGAAAGCTGATGCATAAAATAGACAGGTCGGAGTACGAAAAAAGGAAGCCTCATCTCAGACCATACTTCCGTCCGGGAGTAATGCTGCCCAGAAACTGCAGAGCAGTTGTCAATCTAACGAGAGTTAGAGCAGGGCAAAAATTTCTCGACCCATTCTGCGGAACTGGCGGGTTTCTAATAGAGGCAGGTTTGGTGGGGGCAAATGTGTATGGGTGCGACATAGACAGCGAGGCGGTGGAGGGATGTGAAAAAAATCTCGGATACTGCGGGATAAAAAATTATAAACTCGAGGTAAGCGATGCCAGAGCGCTCAAGCACAAATATAAAAACTTCTTCGATGCGATAGCGACCGACCCGCCGTATGGAATCTCCACAAGCACCAAAGGCTTGGAGCTCGAAGAATTGTACAAAAGCTCTATCGCATCATTTTACGAAATACTGAAGCCAAGCAAATACGCCTGTGTTATTGCTCCAAGCAAGGTTGCCTTAGAAAAAATTGCAGAAGGTGCTGGATTCGAGGTCTTGGAAAAGCACTTCGAAAGAATTCATAGAAGTCTAATCAGGAAAATCCTGGTTATCAGGAAGGTTTGAGTGATTCGCATACCTCTG
>JBDRDL010000051.1:0-2101 GCA_043820925.1 Methanobacteriota archaeon
AGAGGCAATAAAAATGAAAGGGCGGGATTATCTTTTACGCTATTGACGAAGCAAAAAAAAGCATGAATCTGCCGAAGAAAGTGAAGATTTTTGATACCACTTTAAGAGATGGAGAGCAGACGCCTGGAGTTTCGCTGACGAGTGATGATAAACTTGCAATTGCGAGGCAGCTCGACAAGCTCGGCGTGGATATTATAGAGGCAGGTTTTCCGATTTCCTCAAAAGGCGAGAAAGAGGCTGTTGCAAGAATAGCAAGGGAGGGTTTGAATTCTACAATTTGCGGTCTCTCTCGAGTTTTGAAGCCAGACATAGACGCATGTTTAGATTGCAACGTAAGTATGGTACATACTTTCGTTTCTACTTCCGATGTTCAGATAAAGTATACCATGAAAAAATCAAAAGAGGAAATCGTCGCAATGGCGGTAGATGCAGTGGAGTACATAAAGGAGCACGGCGCAGAATGCCTCTTTTCCGCAATGGACGCTACTCGCACCAACGTGGACTACCTGGTGAAGATATTCAAGGCTGTAGAAAAAGCAGGAGCAGATATCATAAATATTCCGGATACGGTCGGCGTGATGATACCGCAGGCAATGCGCAGCTTAACTAAAGAAGTTTACAAGGCGGTTAAGATTCCAATCGACGTTCACTGCCACAACGACTTCGGCTTGGCGGTAGCCAACAGCCTGGCAGCAGTCGAAGCCGGTGCAAGCGAGGTGCAGTGCACGATAAACGGTCTTGGAGAAAGAGCTGGAAATGCAGATTTGGAAGAGGTAGTGATGAGCCTGACCTCGATTTATGGAGTAAAAACGAATATTAAAACACAGTACCTGTACGAGACCTCGAAACTCGTTGAGCGCCTGACAGGAATAAAGATGCCCCCGAATTTTCCAATCGTAGGAGAGAATGCGTTTTCCCACGAGTCCGGCATCCACACTCACGGAGTGCTTTCCAAGGCAGCTACCTTCGAGCCAGGAGTAATGACTCCCGAGATGGTCGGTCACAGGCGCAGAATCGTTTCAGGCAAGCACGCAGGAACGCATGGCATAGATGCGATGCTTAAAGACATGGGCTACTCGGTCAATAAAGAGCAGCTGCTGGACATAACAATGAGAATCAAGGATTTGGGAGATAAAGGGAAGAGAGTTACAGATGCAGATTTGCAGGCAATAGCAGAGGCAGTTCTCGGAGAGGTCGCCAAAAAAGAGAAGATAATCAGCCTTGAAGAAGTTGCGGTCATGACCGGCAATAGAATAACGCCGACTGCTTCGGTGACTGTGAGATTAAAGGACAAGGAGATCAAGGGCGCAGATACAGGCGTTGGTCCTGTGGATGCGGCGCTGAATGCAATTAGAAGCGTGCTGCGGGGCATTGAGGACATAAAACTTACAGAATATCGCCTCGAGGCAATCACTGGCGGTAGCGACGCTCTTGCAGAGGTAATAGTAAAGCTCGAGGACAGCAGGGGCAACATTGTTACTGCGAGGGCGGCAAGGGAGGACATCGTCATGGCGAGTGTAGAGGCGATGATTTCAGGAATAAACAGGATTTTTTTAATAAGAGAGAAAGTTAGGTAGCATACCAGCCGTCAAAAATGTCGTGCTATCTTCGCTACGCTCAATAGCACATAAGCGTTGACGGAAAAAGGTGCGGGGGAAGGGATTCAAGAACCAGCCTTTTCTTTGAAAAGAAAACCCTTGCGATAGCAAGCGCAATAGCATTGCGTCCAGCTCTCGCTGGGGAAAAGAAACCGTCGACACTACTTTTCTTTGGGGTGATAGACCTTTCTTTTTGTAAAAGAAAGGGTTATGCGGGGGAAGGGATTTGAACCCTCGAACCGACTAACGGACAAGACCCTGAATCTTGCGCCTTTGGCCAGACTTGGCTACCCCCGCATTTACTTTCACCAGGAAATTGTTATATGTAGGGAGGATATATTCTTTACGGAGTTTTACGTGAGAAAAAATGTAGAGCGGGCTTGCGTACAGATATAGTTTCTCATGCTATAAAATAAAACTATATTGACGCCCCTGTAGTCTAGCCTGGATAGAATGGGAGGTTGCGGACCTCCTGGCTCGGGTTCAAATCCCGACAGGGGCAT
>JBDRDL010000052.1:0-32302 GCA_043820925.1 Methanobacteriota archaeon
GATGCAGATTATTTTCATATCGCACCTGCTTATTTTATGTTATAAACGAAGGTCCAGACTAGTATCCAGGTCATGAAAAATAAGAGATATCCTTTCGTCAGCCAGTCCTTGAATAAAAATTCAGAGAGATTAAAGAACTTCATGCACAGAATCCTCAAGGGATAGGCAACGACGACTCCAAAAAAAAGCACGTTCAGCAGGGTTAAATTTGTTCCGCCGAGATACGAGCCAGAGATTATTCCCGCAGCAAAACCTGCAGCAGCATGCAGCAAACTTATCTTCCTTTCAATTTCCTTATCCATACAAATCGCTCCTCTACATTTTTATAATGCAATTATATAAACTTCACTACCATGAAAATAGAAATGTCGAGCTTTGATGTTCTTGCTGTTGCAAATGAGCTAAAAAATTTAAGAGGCGCACGCCTTAATAAAGTTTACCAGGTTTCCCCGCAGGAATTAAAGATTCAGTTGAACGTAAGAGAGCTTGGAAAGCAGGAGCTTGTGATCGAGGCAGGGAAGCGCATCCATCTCACGGAATATCCAAAACCGAGTCCAGAAAAACCAAGCACTTTTGCAATGACGCTTCGCAAGTACTTAGAAAATGCAGTTTTAACCGAGGTAAAGCAGGTTTCCTTTGACCGCATAGTAGAGCTGAGTTTCAAAAAAGATGAAGAGGAATTCGAGCTAATTGGCGAGCTTTTTGGGAAGGGAAACATTATACTGACCGACAAAAACTACAAAATTCTTGCGGTGATGAAGCCGCAAAAATTCAAAGCTCGCTCTTTAGTTGGAAGGGAGAAGTATGTTCGCCCCCCCCCGAGGCTCAATCCCTTCGAAGTTTCGAAAGATGGGCTGAAGCGGATAATAAACGAATCAAAGTCGGCAGTAAAAACTCTTGCCTCGCCCCTGGGATTGGGAGGCTTATACGCCGAAGAACTCTGCTTGAGGGCAGGTATAGAAAAAAATAAGGAAAAAATAACAGATGAAGAAGCTTCTGAAATTTACAACACCATAGCTGAGCTCAAAAATTCTATTGGAAGAGAAAGACCTGCCGTCGTCTTCGATGACAGCACGCCAATCGATTTGGTGCCGTTTAAACTGAAGATATACGAAGGCAAAAAAATTAAGGAATTCGACTCCTTCAACAAAGCTGCGGACGAGTACTTCACCAAGTACGAAATTGAAAGAGTGGAAGGTTTGAGAAATGCGGAGTTTGAAAAAGAAATCTCAAAATTAGAAGCGAGGCTGCAGGAGCAAATTCAAACTCTCGAAAAGTACAGGGAAGCCGAGAGACTATACAGGCAGTTTGGGGACCTCATCTACGCACATTTCAAGAGCATAGAGAGTATTTTGAAGGCGCTGTCTAATGCCAGAAAGACGCATTCCTGGGACGAAATTGCAAAAAAAATTGAGGAAGACAAGGAAAAAACTGTCGAAGCCAGCATGATTAAAAAGCTACTGCCAAAAGAAGGAGCTTTGATTGTAGAGCTTGACGGTACTGAAGTCAGATTGGATATGAAAAAAAGTACAGCGCACAATGCCGATTTCTATTACGGAAAAAGCAAGAAAGCCAGGGAGAAGACAACCGGAGTGGAAGAGTCGATGAGGAATACTGAAGCTAAAATAAGAGAGCTCAAAGAAAGAGGCAGAGAGGCGATTGCACTAAAAGAAAAAAAACCTGAGAAGAGAAAAGCAAGAAAAAAGGACTGGTATGAAAAATTCAGATGGTTCATTTCGTCTGATAATTTTTTAGTCCTCGGCGGCAGAGATGCTGCGACCAACGAAATATTGGTAAAAAAGCACATGAGCAGCAATGATGTCTTCGTGCATGCGGACATTCACGGTGCCCCTGCCGTAGTTATAAAGACCGAAGGGAGAGAAATACCGGAAGCAACGATGCAGGAGGCTTTCGATTTTGCTGCTTCTTACTCGAAGGCATGGAAGCATAACATTTTTGGTTTAGATGTCTACTGGGTTGCGCCAGAGCAAGTGAGCAAAACAGCCGAGCACGGTGAGTACATTGCGAAGGGAGCGTTTGTGATTCGGGGCAAGAAAAATTTTGGAAAAGGCAAAATTGAGGTTGCGGTTGGAGTTAAGCTCGATGAGACTATAAAGGTTATTGGCGGTCCGACTTCAGCGATTGAAAAGCAGGCAAAATATTTTGTTAAAATTATTCCAGGGAAAATGAAAAGCAAAGAAATTGCAGAGACAATTAAGAGCAAGCTGCTGGGAAAAGCCAGCGAAGAGGACAGGGAAAAAATCAGGGGAATTGCGTTCGAAGAAATTCAGGAGTTTCTGCCGGGTGGAGGGGGCGAGGTTAAGGAGTAGTTTTGAACCTCTCATATGCCTCCTGCAAATGCTCTGGCACATTCTGAAATTCTGTCTTCATTTTCAGCAGCCCTTCATATTTTTTTAAAAATAGAGGGATGTCTATTTTCTCGGCATCTCCCATCGTATCGAGGATTCTTCTTATTAACTCGTCTTTTGTACCTGTAAGTCTGAGATTTTTTTGTCTTGCAATTTCTTTTAGCCCAGGTATTGTTTTTCTTTTAAACTCATTCTCAGTACTGTGCAAAATCTCCTCAAGCTCTTCGAGGTCTTCCCTGAACTCGTGCTCGATTAACCTGCTCGGCTGCACGTTTAGAAGGTTCGTGGTAAGCATTTTTTTAATCTCCGCAACTGTTTTCTCTCCTATGCCGTCGACTGGAAATTTTCTCGGCGAGTATTCAAGAAAGGCATTAAAAACACGCATTGGAGTGCCGAATTTTCTGAGCAGTGCCTCAGCACGCTTGGTGCTCACTCCGATTAAGCCGGAGAGCAAAAACAGCTGCTTGTCTAGATCAGAAGTCTTCGTCTTCTTGTGCCTTATCGAGAGATATTCTTTTGTTTCTCCTTTGGTAGCCCAAAATCTCAGTATATCGGCGGTGTCATAGGCGCTGCCTGTGGGTATTATCGCTATGCCCATGTCTTGGATTTTTTTGAATATCGAGGTCAAAGCGTGCGGGTGCACAAAGAACTGCGTGCTCCACATCGTGCGAGGCTGCGTTCGAGCAGAGCGGCGGGGATTTAAAACCTTGCCAAGCGTATCTATGCTGTAGCACCTGCCGCTCTTCGAGCTTGTGAAGACAGCGCCCTCCAAAATTATCCTCGCATCCTCATACTCAAGCAGGTGCTCGACTTGCGTGAAGAGCCTTCCGTCGGAGATGCTCGTCAAAAAATCGCTTGCCCTCTTGCGCTCCACTGCGATAGTGCCTTCGCTCGTCTGCACCAAATAGTCCGCAATCTCGAGGGGTTTCTCTATCACTGTAATGTCCTTGAATTCTTTGAGGTAGCGCACAACGAAAGTCCTTGCCTCATGCGTATCGTAGACTACTATCGGCTTGTTGCCCATGAAGTTGTCGAGGAGCATGTTAGATAATTCGAACAAGATATATAAGAGTGTATTGCAGAATTCGGTACATGAAATTAATCCACAGAAACTTGAAAGAGGGAAAAATAAAATTAAAGCCAGAGACCCTCGATGATCTGTGGTACCTCAAAAGCATTATCACCAGAGGCGATTTAATTTCTGGAAGGAGCTACAGGCGCATTCGGGACGAGGAAAAGCTCAGGGCAGACAAGGGCGTAAGAATGCCGATTTCAGTAGATATTCGTGCTGAGAGCATAGAATTCCATCCCTATATCATGCGCCTGCGCATCACCGGGAAAATCGAGCGCGGTCCCGAAGACCTAATCTCTCTGGGCTCGTATCAAACCATAGAACTCCAGCCGAATGACGTGATTGCAGTTACGAAAGCTGAGTGGAAAGGCTGGGAGATTGAAAGGCTGAGAGAGGCCGAGCAGGCTGCGAAAACTCCGCTGGTGCTTATAGTAAGCGTGGAAGAGGGGGAGGCAGAGTTTGCGCTCGTGAGAAGGTATGGCCTGGATTTTCCGGTTAGGGTTACTGCTGCAGTATCAGGGAAGCGTATCGAGAAAGATTACGAAAGTAGTCTGAAAGAATTCTACGCCGACGTTGCGAGCAAAATCAGCGAAATGCTGAAGAAAGAAGAAATCAAAGCAGTGATTATAAACGGTCCTGGCTTCACTAAAGAAAATCTGCTCACTTTCCTGAAGGACAAACACCCGAAAATCGCAGAAATTTGCTATTTAGAAAGCACCGGCGCAGGGGGAAGGTCAGGAGTGCAGGAAGTTCTCAAGCGTGGCGCAGTTGATAGAATCGTGGAAAATAGCAGGGTTTCTCTGGAGACCAACTTGGTGGAGAAGCTGTTCGAAGAAATAGGAAAGAATACAATGCTTGCAACGTACGGCTTGGAGGAAGTGAGAAAAGCACTCGAATATGGAGCTGTTGAAAAGCTTCTGATAAGCGATGCTTTCCTGAGAGGCAGCAGTGCTTCTGACGAGCTCATAGAAAAAACAAAAAAAACAAGAGGAGAGGCGATTATAATATCAACCGAGCACGAGGCTGGAGAAAGGCTGCAGGGTATTGGAGGCATTGCTGCGCTGCTGAGGTTTAGAGTTGGATGACTAAGCACGACAAATTTATAGAATGTGCTCTGACCGGGGAGGTAGACTATATAGTCTCTGGAGATAGACACCTGCTTGAGTTGAAAAAATACAGGGGCATTAAGATTTTAACTCCCACGGAATTAAGGAAAAAGAATAGGTATAGCATATGGAGCATAAACCCGGACGTATCAAACTAATGAGCTATGCTTATCAGAAAGGTCGAATTTTGCCTTTGAGGCTAAACTTTACCGATAGGTATAACAACAGGTTTCTTTGGACAGTCAACTCTAGAGATATAGGAGATTTATTTTCGAAAGCCATCGAAATCGAAAAGAGAAACTTGCCTAATGGTTCATACGTTTTGTTTTTTACAGACCTGCTGAAAACATTAGCAGAAATTCGTAGGGGCGAGTTGGGTCAAAGGAAAATATCTCAATTTACAGAATCTGACACGGAGATTTTAAAAAACTCTGTTCAACTCAAATTTGTTGGTTATTCACATTCCTTTCTTCCCAAGATAATTTTGCTAGAATTAGATTTTGAGAGCGATTCGGGTATAAAACTAAGGTGGTGTCCAGAATGGGAAGACGTGATGAGCTTCATATTAGAAATTGTACAAACGTATGGCTGTCTAGACATTTTTATGAAAAAACTGGTCAGGATGTATGCGAGCAGGAAAAGCAGAGGTGATGTTACCTTAAAACAAGAACTTATGGACAGATTTATGGAAAAGGCATTATTGGCAAGTTACTTAGAAGAGAAATTACTTTCTGGAAAAGTATACAAAAATGTTAGATTAGGGCCAACGGAAACACATTTTAAGAAAATCGGAAGAAAACCACAGCGATAATCTTTTGAATTTTGGGCAAAATCCGCTGCTACACAGATTTTTAGATTAAAAGAACATGAATTTAAAGTAAAAGGAATAGTGTCCAGCGATCAATTCTTAACCCACAGTGCTATCGCCCGCCGGGGGCGTCTTCTGTGCTTGCACACGGCGAATCAATAGGAATGCAACTATCTGGGTCTTCTCCATCCTTATTTATAAAGTGGGAGATAAAAAGATGATCATCGATGGAAATGATTACGGATATATTTGGAAGGAAAATTAGGCTTACGGATGAGAGGTGGGAGTACATAGTTAATAAACGTCCTATTTTGAAGAATCTAAGAACAGAATTCGAAATTACGATAAGCGAGCCAGAGCTTATTAAGCGCAGTACATACGACCCAGAAGTTGTGCTATGCTACCGATACTTTAAAGAGTTAATGGGTGGAAAGTATATCGTAGGCGTGGTTAGGATAAACGATGATAGTTTTGTTGTCACTGGTTACGTTACCGATAGAATTAAGAGAGGCGAAGTGATATGGAGAAAAAGCTGAAGTTCTTCCTGGATGAAAAGGGCGATGTATTAGATGTTACCATCGGCGAACCTCAGCCAGCAATAAGCGAAGAAATCGGTGACGATATTATACTCCATAAGAATGATAAAGGCGAAATTGTCGGCTTTACTATACTCAATTTCATAAAGAGATTTAAGAAATTGGGCATGAGTAGAGAAATTCCTATAGTTGCTAAGTTTGCTACTTAGAATTTATTGTATTTTTTCTCTTAGCTTTATATTGCCCTCGGCGAATCTACAGAGTTAGGAATCAACCAATCATTCCTCCTCCAAAAGCAGTCTTGCGGCATTGATTATATCCCTCACGTTTTTCTTCATTTACTATTATTTCTCTTCTTATTTTCCCTCTCGTTCCCCCAAATAATTGCATCTAGAATTTTTAGTTTGAATTGCCTACCTTTCTCTCCATAATATTTCTCTGCTAACTCAGATATTAAATTAGACCCTTGCTTATCCTCCTCTGTATTGCTAGATAAAAATTCCTTAATCTGGCTCATGAAGCCAAAATATGCACTTCCATCGTCACCCAACTTTAACTTGCTTTTTCTGACCTTTGTGTCCCATATAGGGAAAATGGCAGGTGCCATAACATGAAGTATCTTCGCCGCAGATATAGGTCCAACGATTTTTCTTAGACCATCGAGCAAGTTCTTTATATCTTTTTCATACTGATTGATATCGATGCCATCTAAATAAATTCCGTGAAATTTTTTGATGCCATCGAAATTTTCTTTAAGCCATTCTCTGCACTCAGTCCATACTTCCCACTCCCCTTTTGTTTTTTCTTTTTCATCTCCTTTTGTTCTCCTCGTTCTGAGTGCTCGACACATATACCATTCATGTAGAAATGCTTGAAGATAAACTACATCGCTATCATCAAATTTTTCTCCTTGTGTTAGTGTGGCAGACATTTTATTCACGCATAGGAGATATGAATCGTAAGAATTTTTAGGGAGTTCTTCTACGCTTCGAACAATTTCTTCAATTTCTTCAATTTCTTTTCTGTCCTTCTCTTTTAAACATTCTTTAATATAGTCAGAAACCGAAAACATTTTCATCATCTTCATTTTACTCCTCCGGATATTTTAACGCTTGCTCAAGGCAGAATAGTATCAACATTTCAGGTTTTTCTAAAATGTGCTCAAGTGTTTCGCCAGTGAGGATGATTTTTCTTCCTAGGACATCTTCAAGTTCAAATATTATTTTCATTATTTTACAATTTAGTTAGGCTATATAAATAGAGACGTTCAAGATACTGAAGAAGGACTAAACTTGCACACGGCGAATCTAAGTTAGGAATGCAACTTGTGCCAATCTAATGCTTAACAGCTTTTTTCAAAACAGATTTAACCTTGACAGGCTCGGTGAACTCGACTTCCACCCACTCATTTTCAGGAGAAAGAGAAAGCGCCTCTTCTAAAGTTCGTGCTTTTATCTTCTTTGTAACTTTAAACTCTTCAGGTTTTATTTTTAGTTTGTCGTATCCATGCTTCTTGCAAATCTCGCATTTCATACTCTACCCTTTGCTTTTCTTTTATATAAATTCTTCTCGCTAACATCCGCATCTCTTGCGAAGGCTACCCGGTACTCCTGTCCACGCCATTCCAGCACAACAAATAAAATTCTGCTGCCCGAGGTTCTGCCTATAACGTCTATAAAATTTCCTCTTTTTCTATGATAGTATTTAAATCCAAAAATTGATTCAACTTCATTCGGTTCGACGTTGTGCTTCCTGATGTGGTCTACGTCTTCTTCCGTCCACTCGATTGTGATTTCCATTAGCAGAAATCTTGTTTCTACACGTATTTCAATTAATCGGCGCAAAAAAATTTAAGCACTTGCACACAGCGAATCTAAATTAGGAATGCAACTTTACTTGCTGGCGATTTTCTCCAGAACCTCTAGCATCTTATCTTGTCCTTGTTTAATATCTTTTAAGATCTCTATACCAATATCCAATTTTCTTGAGATGTCGCTGAGTTCGTCTGTCGGTGCTTTAAAAAATATGGGGGGCAGTGGGATAGTGTCTTTTATTTCTCTGGTAGCTATCCCTTCGATAGAGATTCCGATGTTCTTACTCTTCTGCTCGATGTCTTCTACGAAGGCATCCACCAAACTTTGTAATCCTTCACAGACGGCTTTTACAGTTCCGTCAACATCGTTGTAGACGTAACCCCGAAGATTGTTGACTCTACCTAAAGTTTCGATTAGATTTCTAAACCCTACGTCCTGAACATAACCTCGAATTTCTATAGCATACCGTTTTACTTGGGCCATATACGCTAAAAATCATCCTTTCTTATATAAATCTATTATCCTTCAATTCTTCAGCCCAAAACTAAAAAATTTGCACACCGCCACCTAACCTGCGAAGGCTTTTGAAACTTCTTTCAGGCTCTCGATGCCTTTTATTTCTTTGTCGTACTGCGGTATCTCTGCTACTACGAGGTCTTTGAATTTTTTGTCAATGAGAGACATGTACTGCGCCTGCTCTTTCAGCTTATTTACTATGAAGGGCGACTTGGTCTCTATAGCCGGCATTACCTGGTTCACTATGACGCCGCCAACCGGTATCTTGAAAGCCCTGACCCAGAAGATGAATCTCTCGACCACAGAAATTGGCAGCGCCAACGGCAGGGTTACGAAGTAGAAGGCCGTTAGGCCGGGGTCTGTTAAGATTTTCCTCACCTCGTCAGTCCTTCTCCTGGAATCGAGCAGACTTTTTATCGTCGGGTCCTCTACAACCTTGTCCAGAGGTTCTTTCCTGAAGGAGAGGGTCTTCTTCAGAGACATAGCTTCCTGCCTGCTCTTTAGCATCTTCCCGAGCCACATGTCGTATATCTTGCTCATGCCCAGCAGGCGGTAGGTGTGGGCAACCGGCGCTGTATCGAAGACTATGCACTCATACTCGCCCTTCAGAATCAAATCTGCCATTTCGTCGAACATAGCAGACTCCTCAAAGGCTGGGTTGCTCATGGCTGCATCCACAAAGGGTGCAGGGTCGATAGGGATGTCAGCATATTTGAGGAAATCGAGAATCTTCTGCTTTGTCTCTTTCCTGTACTTAAGTACGGTTTCGCCGGTCTCTATTTCCAGTGCATATAAATTAGAGCATCCGTCTACCTTGACCTCTCCCTTGCCGACGAAAGTCTGCTCAAAACAGCTCGAAAGGCTGTGCACAGGGTTGGTAGAGCTCAGCAGGGTTTTTTTCCCCAGGGCTTCCGAAAGGTATACCGCAGCAGCGCTTGCGGCTATGGTTTTCCCCACGCCGCCCTTGCCCCCGAAGAAAAAATATCTCCTATTTTTGACAGAATCTGAAAACTTCATGTCACTCACCGTATATTATTTTTGCCACATTGCTCAAAATTTCCAATCCCTTCGGCTCTCGGTCCATCATCGCCACCTTGGCGCCGATTAGATTTTTGAATTTATCCTCGATGATTTTCATGTTTTCCTGCTGCATTTTAATTCTATTTCTCAGGAATTCCGGAGTATCTTTGTCGTGCAGCAGCTCGCCCGGATACACCTGATTCACAATCACGCTGCTCAGCTCTATGCCGAATTTTTTAAATTCCTTTATCGCAACTTCTGTATCCCTTATCGCCATGGTCTCAGGGATTACGACATAGAACAGGGAAGTCTTATCCCTGCCCTTTATGACATCAGCCATGAAATCTAACCTGCTCTTGATGTTCTGCAGTTCTCCAAGTACCCCTGCGTGCTCTTCTGTCTCCCTCTTGAACCTGTCTCCCGTAAGCTTCTTCAGCCTCTCGTCCACTTCGGCGGCATCCTCGCTTACTTTGACAACTTTATTTATCCAGGTGTCGAGCAGCGATGCCATGGATAGAAATCTTATCGCATGTCCATGGGGCATCATATCGAATATGTAGTAGTCATAGCCGCCCTTCGTAATCAGGTCCACCATGCCGTCAAAGGTTGCGCTCTCGGACATTGCCGGCTGGGCAGAGCTGCCTTTTATATATTCGTCGATTTCTTCAGGCACCTCGCCGTACTTGGCAATTATCTCTCCCCTGATTTGCTTCTGGTACTCGCTTACCTTTCTGTCAGCATCTATCTCCAGCACGTAGAGGTTTTCAGCAAGTTTTATTTCGCCCCTGCCGAAGATGTCCTTTTCAAATATGTCGCTCAGCGACGCCTGAGGGTCTGTGGAGAATACCACGACCTTCTTCCCTCTCTGCGCAAGCCACACAGCAGTTATAGCAGAGAGCGTGGTCTTCCCGAGGCCACCTTTTCCAGCGAAAAGCAGGTATTTAATCCCGGGTCCGGTCACAATTTCCTTAAGGGAAGGCAAGGTCTCATCCTCCCCCCATTATCGTATCTGTTATATCCCTCTCCCTCATCAGAGTCCTCTTCCAGGTTTTGACGTGCGGCACTACATGAGGCAGCAGTTTAAGAGAGTAGTAAGGAGGCAGAACAGGTATGCCCAGCATGTCGCCTACTGTAATCATCATAAACAGGTGCTCCATGTGCATCCTCTGCCTGAGAGAGTACGTAGCCATGTCGTGAGCTGCCATTCCGTACATGAAATCTTGCGCTGCTTTTTTTATGTCTCTTAGTTTCATGATATTCACTATCTTTTTTATACGATATAAAGGTTGCTAAAAAAGAAAAAAGCAGAAAGAGAGCTAGCTCTCTTTCCCGCCGTCTGCTGCTGCAACTGCTTTTTTGGTTGCTTTTGTCTTCAGCCTTCCGTATGCGTTGTATATATCCACGCACATTATCAGTGCAGCTATTACCAGCGTTACTCCTATAACTCCTGCTATGAGGTTGCCTCCAGCCTTTACCGTTTCCCCTTTTGCGAGGAAAACCATTCCCTTGGTCAGAACTCCGTAGCTTGCGAAGATAAGCGCTGCAATCGTTGTTACTATCATGAATACACCTGGTATGCCTGTGATTATCCAGGGCTTCTTTGTTTCCACGAGCCAGAGCGTCGCTATCCAGAGAGCCAAGCCTGCCATGAGCTGGTTTGAACCTCCGAACAGCACCCAGATGTAGATCCATGTTGCTCCTACGCTCGGCGATGCCAGCAGGAATACAATGATGGAAAACGCTATCGCAGAGATATACCTATTCTTTAGGGGTGGAATGGCATCACCCGCAAGTTCGCTCAGTGCTAACCTGGCAATTCGCATTGCGAGCAGCATCAGGCCCAGAGTCAGACCTATGAACATCAGTCCTACTAAAGCCTGAGCTACTGGACTGCCTCCAAGTATCGAAGCTCCGCTCTTGCTGAATATCGCTGCCGGAGCGCCTAAGGCTGTGGCTTCTTTTGCGGTCAAAATCGCAACTATGCTCAGCGCAAGCAGGGCGAGCAAGCCCTCGCTGAACATCGCACCGACGCTTACTGGACGAACGTCTGTTTCTTTCTCTATCTGCTTCGCTGTTGCAGAGCTGCTCACAAGGCTGTGCCACCCTGATATTGAGCCGCATGCAATCGTCACGAACATCATCGGCCAGAGTGGAAAGTTCTCAGGTCCAACGATAAAACCTGCGTATGCAGGTCTGACGTATGCCGGATTTTTTACTATCAGGGCGAGAACCAACGCCACAAGTGTGAAATATACCACGTAAAAGAACATGTACAAGGCAGGCTGGGTAAGGCTGTATATCGGCGTGGTCGCTGCGATGATGCACACCGCAAGTATGAAGATTATCCAGATGTTTATATCTGCTATGCTTACAGGGACATTTGAGCCTATGTACAGTCCAACTGCAATCAGAACCAGTCCAATTACCGTGGCATTTACCGGATTCATCTTCATCTTGTATATCATGTGCCCGACGAGGAGAGCTGCTGCCAAAACGAATATCGTCGGCACTCCTACAAGTACATTAGCTTTCAGCAGTCCTGCTCCTAATGCGGTGAAGGCTGCTGCAAGTAGAATAAGGTAAAATACTATAAAAAGCAGGAGCAATTTTCTGGTTCTCGAACTTATCAGCCTGTAGCTGAGAGGACCGAAGCTCTGACCCTCGTTTCTTACCGAGACCATCGTAGACATGTAGTCATGCACCCATCCGATGAATATGTTTCCGAGCAGAATCCACAGCAGAGCTGGAAGCCACCCCCACATTATTGCTACTATCGGACCTACCACCGGCGACAGACCTGCTATTCCCTTGAATTGGAAGCCAAAGAGTATATTCTTGTTGGTCGGGAAGAACTCCACGCCGTCCAAGTAAGTTCTCGCAGGCGTGGATTTTTCCGGGTCAACCTGTATAATTTTCTGGTCGAACCACTTCGCATAGAGATGGTAGACTATGAAGAACAGTATAATCCCAGAAACCAAAACTAAAGCCGCACTTGCCATATTCACACCCCTTTTACTCGCTTTTTACCCACAGCGAGCATGTAGTACTCAGCACAACATATATATAAATTTAACTAATTAATTCCCGACCATGAGTGGAAGATTAGACCTCCCGGATAGAATCCTGCTCGGACCAGGTCCGAGTAACGTAGACCCGAGAGTTCTTAGGGCAATGTCCTCTCCGCTGGTGGGGCATCTGGACCCAAGGTTTTTGGAGATAATGGATGAGACCATGGAGCTCCTGAGGTTAATTTTCCAGACCAAAAACAGGCTTACGATTCCTATGTCAGGGACAGGAAGCGCCGGTATGGAGACCTGCCTGGTAAATCTAATCGAGCCCAGTGATGAGGTTGTGGTATGCATAAACGGGCTGTTTGGCGAGAGGATGGCTGAAATAGCGTCAAGATGCGGGGGCATTGTTAGAAGGGTCGAAGCAGAGTGGGGGAGGATAATCGAGCCCTGGCAGGTTGAAAAAGCTTTGCAGTCCGCTTCTCCAAAGCTCGTTGCAGTCGTCCACGCAGAGACCTCTACAGGCATCCTTCAGCCCCTGGAAGAAATCTCGAAGCTCGTTCATGACTCAGGCGCACTGTTCCTCGTGGATGCAGTAACTTCTCTTGGAGGCTGCGAAGTGAAGGTTGATGGCTGGGGAATCGATGCCTGCTACAGCGCAACGCAGAAATGCCTGAGCTGCCCTCCCGGGCTGTCTCCGGTAACCTTCAGCGAGAAAGCCATGGATGCAGTTCGGGGAAGAAAAAGCAAGGTCCGCAGCTGGTATTTAGACTTATCCTTGATAGAGAAATACTGGGGAGAGGACAGGGTCTACCATCACACCGCTCCTGTGTCTATGATATATGCCCTGCATGAGTCTCTGCGCATCATAGCTGAAGAAGGATTAAAAAAGAGGTTCGAGCGCCACAGCTCCAATGCCGAGCTTCTGGCTGAGAATATGGCATCTCTGGGAATTGAACTCTGGGCGCAGGAAGGGTACAGAGCACCCATGATAAATGCTGCCTCGATACCAGAGGGCATAGAAGATACAAGAGTCCGGCGCCTCCTGCTCGACAAGTATAACATAGAGATTGGAGGAGGTCTTGGAGAGCTGGCAGGGAAAATCTGGCGTATAGGTCTGATGGGATACTCTTCCCAGAAGAAAAACGTCATCCTTTTAACCAGGGCACTCAAAAACATATTGAGGAGAGGAAAATGAACGAAGTCAGAATAATATTTATTATCGCATTCGCAGCTGTTATCGTCTTCATGATTGGAAACCACATCAACGCAAAGAAGCTGGACAGGTATGCCAGAAGCTTGGAGAACAGAGCAAAGGACAGGAAGGTGAAGTACGCTCCATACGGCACGGACGGATTCAAGGCGAGGATACAATTTGAGGAAGGAGCAATGACCCAGCTGGACCTCGCCTTCAAGCTGGTGGACAGGTACAACTTCATGCACTACCTGCTGAGCATCTATACCAAGGATTCTGATACCATGGCTGTCTGGTGCCGGCTTAGAGATGAGACCAAGAAAAAGCTCCTGGTCAGCAGGCTGAATGCTGCTCACCCAAAGCAGCTGGTAGAAGAAGAAAAGAAGGTATACGCTGTCTTTGACCGCATCAATGACGTGAGGGTGAATGAGGTTTATGACGCTATTTTGCAGATTTAAAATTTACGACGTTAGTGGGGATGCCTTTCAAAGCTGCTAGAATATTCTGTGCCGCCACTACCGCCATCTTGCTCCTCGTTTCAATTGTCGCAGAGGCGATGTGGGGCGATAAAACTACGTTATCCAATTGCATTAATCCTTCCGCCAGCTCCGGCTCTTTCTCGTAGACATCCAAACCTGCTCCTGCGATGATTCTATTCTTGAGGGCTTCCACGAGAGCACTCTCATCCACGACAGGACCTCTGGAGGTGTTTATGAGATAGGCCGAAGGCTTCATCAACTTTAATTCCTTTCTGCCTATCAAGTGATGCGTTGTAGGAAGAAGTGGAACGTGCAAGCTGACAAAGTCCGATTCCCTAAGGAGTTCTTCCTTTGATACGTATTTTATGCCCAGCCCCCCCTCGAGCTTCTTCTTTCTTGTTGGTCCGGTGTACAGCAGTTTCATGTCGAAGCCCTTCCCTCTTCTCCCCACCGCCGAGCCTATTCTTCCAAGACCGATTATGCCGAGGGTCTTTCCATATATATCTCTCCCGGTCAGGAGGGTTGGAGACCATCCTCTGAATTTTCCTTCCTTTGTAAACCTGTCTGCTTCTGCTACCCTTCTCGCACAAGCCATGAGCAAAGCCCACGCAAAATCCGCAGTAGTCTCTGTTAATACCTCAGGGGTGTTTGTAACCACGATGCCTCGGCGAGTAGCAGCCTTGAGGTCGATGTTATCATAGCCCACGGCGTAGTTCGAGATAACCTTGAGGTTAGGGGAAGCGTCCATTACCTCTGCATCTATCCTGTCCGTCAGGAGGCAGAGCAGCCCGTCCTTTTCTTTTACTCCTTCAACGAGCTCTATTTTACTCAGCGCCCTATCGTGGGGATTGACTTCAACACTCGCTTCTTTCCTGAGCACATCTAAGCCCTCCTCAGGAATCCTCCAAGTGACAAAAACTTTCTTCATCGCATTTTCTCCATAAACGATACCAGTGCATACAAACACTGATTTACAGGCGTTTTGACATTCACCTCTCTCCCCTTCCTTACGACTATACCATTTAAAGCTTCCACCTCTGTTTTCCTGCCGGATTCAAAATCCTGCAGCATCGAGGTTTTGAAATCGCCGATGTTCTTCGACAGCGCAAGAGCATCCTGGATTGCCGCATCGTCTATATCTATGCCTTTTTTTTGCGCAACTTCTATAACTTCGTGCATGGCAGCGACTGCAGTTTCCATCAGCTTTTTATCGCTCAAAACCTCAGCCACACTTGCTCTTGTGATAGTCGTCAGCGCATTAAATGCGGCATTCCATACCAATTTTTCCCACTTGAGTTTTATTATATCCCTAGATATCTCGCATGGTACTCCAGCCGCAGAAAACATTTCTGCGATTTTCTTTATGCGGTGCGTTATCTTTCCATTTAATTCTCCAATGGCGATTTTCCCTGCCGCAGAGTGGCATATAACGCCTGGCTCCTCGATGCCAACTCCTATGTACGCAACACCGCAGATAACCTTTTCCCGTCCCGCTTCCCTTGCTATCTTCTCGTCGTTGTCTACGCCGTTCTGCAAGCTGAGAATGCACGTATTTTCTCGAATCATCGGGGCGCATAGTCTTATTGCCTCTTCGGTATCGTAGGTTTTCACTGTAAATATAACCAGCTCCACAGGACCTGCTTCTTTCGGGTCAGAGGTTGCCTTAACATCTGCTCTGAAATCTCCTCTGTAGCTCTTGATGAGCAGCCCATCTTTTCTCATCGCCTCCAGGTGCTTCCCCCTTGCGATTAGCGTAATATCTGCACCGCTCTTAGCCAAAACTCCTCCGAAATATCCACCGACTGCACCTGCCCCCATTACTGCGACCTTCATTTACTCATCCTCCAGCGGCACTACTTCGGTCTCCAGCCTATCGCTCGTCGGATATTCTTCTACCAAGGAATATCGCAGACCTTTTCGCAATTTTGACAGCTCTTCCGCAATTTGTGTTGTTGTTTCAATTCTGAGTTTTTCTTTATCTACTGCAATTAGATTCCCAGGGATTTTAAATTCTTTGATCAAATTTTTTCTGAGAGAGCTTAGTTTTTTCAAATCTGGTTTTTCAACAGCTATAACTCCTTTCAAAAGCAAACCATCTTCGCTGACCTCTTCATAATCCTTTGCAGTATTTTTTGCAGTCCTCAGCAGCCTCTTTCTGAGCTGGACAGAGTCTTTGTATGCAGAGGAGCAGTAATGGATATTTAAATTTTGGCTTTGCGCAAAAATTTTAAGGGCTGTTTCCTCGCTCCCCCTGACAGCATAGGAAGTCTCGTTCTTCAGCTCAAAACCCCTCTTCTTGAATTCTTTTAAATTCGTTTCAGAAAACTCCAGCTCATTTAAATTTAAAAAGCTGTCTTTTATTCTGCTCAGCTTCCTCGCAATCTCTACTATCCTGCCATGCTGCCCGGGTATAACCGGGATTTCAACTCCTGTGTTTATGCCAATTTCTGCGGAATTTTTGATGGAGTTCCATATTTCTCCGTTATCTGTTATGTGAAATCTTATTTCGTTCAGTCCTGCATTTTTTAGTTTCTCAAGAGTTCCTCGGCTCAGCGCATTCGAAGTGTACATGTGGATGTGAAATTTTTTACCAAATTCTTTTTTCAACAGCCTTATGTACTTTAAGGTTTTTTCCAGACTCAAATCCGGGTCGCCGCCAGTTATTCCAGCGCCCAGGGCGCTCATTCTTTTTGCCTCGTGAATCACATCGCTTGTTTTTCTGACGAGTCTTTCATTAACCCAGCTCTGGTCTTTGTTTTTCTTCTTCAGCGATATCGGGCAGTAAAAGCATTTTCTGGAGCATATGCCCGAGACAAAAAGCACGACCTTTGCACCTTTCATGCATAGCCTGCAGCCTTTCGGCAGGCTGCCAACGTAGCGGTTCGAGTAAATTTTTTTAACCATGCGAGCACACAGACGTAGGTGGCATTAATGCTGGCGTATATGGCTACCTACGTCAAATTTTTTCCCTACGTCAACCTCCTTATATGCTATAGGTTATAAGTATACGGCAAGATAAATATTAAGCATGGAAAAAGAATCACTTTTTTGGGCAGACCAGAAGGCAGAAGAAATTGCAGGCAGGAGCAAGTTCCATTACCTGGATAAAAAGATTCCAGGGTTCAAAAAGTACACGATAAAAACTTCTGCCTCGATTTCTGGAGTGCTGCACATAGGGAGGCTGAGTGATACTATCAGAAGCGAGTCCGTGCGCAGGGCACTCGAGGAGCATGGTTATAATTCGGAGATTATATGGGTAGCAGAAGACATGGACCCGCTGAGAAAAATACCAGAAGGCGTGCCTGCCGAATTTTCAACGCATCTCGGCATGCCGGTAAGCGAGATTCCAGATCCATGGAACTGCCATTCCTCCTATTCGGAACACCACGTCTCAGAATATCTGGAAGTCATAGACAAATTTGTAGACACGAAAATTGCTAGGTATTCAATGAGGGGAGAATATAGGAAGGGAAATTTCAGGCCCTACATAAAAGCTATCTTGAATAATCGGGAGAAAATCATAGAGATACAGAACAAATACCGCGAGACTCCTCTGAAGCCTGGATGGAGCCCCTGGACGCCTGCCTGCAAAAACTGCGGCAAGGTAATAACACCAAGGATAAAGAAACTCGAGGGCAGCAGAGTAATATACAAATGCGAGGACTACTCTTTCGAAACCCAAGTCGCTCTCGGCTGCGGTTACGAGGGCGAGGCAAATGCGCTCAGAGATGAAGGCAAGCTTTTGTGGAAGAGCGAGTGGGCGGCGCAGTGGGCGAGGTGGGGTATAGTAGCAGAGGGTGCGGGCAAGGAGTACGTTGTGCCTACTTCGGCGTGGTGGGTAAATGCAGAAATCGTCGAAAGGATACTCGACTTTCCTTCGCCGGTGCCTATTTTCTACGAGCACTTGATGATAGACGGCAAAAAAATGTCAGCCTCGCTCGGAAATGTTGTTTATCCAAAAGACTGGCTGAGCGTTGCCCCGGCACAGCTGCTGAGGTTTTTCTACAACAAAAAGCTCATGAAGACCCGCAGCTTTTCATGGAGAGACCTGCCGAATTTGTACGACGAGTACGACGAGCATGCCAGGATTTATTTTGAGAAGAAAGAAGATAGCAAAGAAGTAAGGCACATGAAGCGATTGTATGAAATCTCCCAACTTGGAAGCATAGAAGAACCAATAAATCTGCCGTTCTCCCACGCTGTTTTGATTTCACAAGTTTTTACTGGTGAAAATGCAATCATCACAAGCTTAAAGCGCTCCGGGCACTATGAAGAGAAAAAGCGCAGCGCAATATTAAATAGAATCGAACTGGCAAAAAACTGGGCAAAAAAATATGCTCCCGAAGAGGCAAAAATAAATTTGAGCATTGACATCGAGAAAATTAAAGCCAGGCTCAGCAATAGACAAAAAGAATTACTGCAAAGGTTAGCGGCGTGGTTAGAAAAAGACAGGTCTGCGGAAGAAATTCATGCGCAAATATATCAAATTGCGAATGAGACAAAAATTCCCTTGGACGAGGCTTTTCAGTCCGTCTATCTGTCAATTATTGGTAAAACCAGAGGACCCAGAGCAGGTGCACTCATCGCATCGCTGGACAAGGAGTGGGTGATAAAAAGATTTAGAGAAGTTTCATCGTAGGAAAAATTATCTCTTCCATTCTATGTAAACAGGGCAGAGATGGCACTCGCTCGGAGGGTCAGCCTGGTCTTCGATTGCTGACGGGCACTCCGGATAGCTCCCTACGCAATTTGGGTACTTGCTCCTGATTTTGAGCCATGCCAATTCGCTTTCTGTTTTTTTTCTCGGAATCTTCTTTTTCTGTTTTCTCGTCATCTTACTTCTCCTTCAATCCATCGCAGATATTCCTCGCTGCCTTCCAATATCGGAAATGCAACTATGGCAGGGTTTTCATAGCTGTGCAGCTTTTTTACCATGGCGATGATTTTTCTGACTTTATCTTTTTTGCTCTTCAGCAGCAGCACAGCTTCGTCGCTTTCCTCTAATTTTCCTTTCCACCAATATGAAGAATGCACTTTCTCAATAACATTTGCGCAGGCTGCGAGTCTTTCTTCCACTATGCGCTTTCCAATTCGCTTCGCTTCCTCTGCGCCTGAGGTAGTTATATAAATCAGGACGTACATCTCCGACAATATATCGCCGTTCAATATAAATATTAAGGTGCACGAATGTCAAAGTGGTATATACTTCTGTTTATAATTGCGATTTCCTGGCTTGCTATTAGAGAGCTTGAGAAGAGGGGCAGGCTGAAGGCTGAGAGGCATTCGCTCCTGCTGATATTCAGAACAGAGAAGGGCAAAGAATTCATCTCCCGAATAGCGAGGCATAAGAAATTCTGGAGTATTTTCAGCTCAGCTGCGATTGTGGTAGGAATTCTGGGAATGGTATTCGTAAGTTACTTAATCTTCAAAATCGTATACTCGACTTACATTCTTAAGATTCCGCTCGAGGGAGGCGTTCAACTCGTTATTCCCGGCATTACTATACCGTTCTGGTACGGCATACTCGGACTAATCACTGTGCTTTTTGTCCATGAATTTGCTCATGGAATAGTTGCAAGGAGCGAAGATGTAACATTAAAAAGTCTGGGCATAGTATCTGTAGCAGTAATACCAATAGGAGCTTTCGTAGAGCCTGATGAAGAAGAGCTGAAAAGCAAGCCTAGAGTTTCTAGGCTGCGCGTCTATTCTGTCGGCTCTTTTGGAAATATACTGCTTGCACTCCTGGGTGTCATAGCTCTTGTGTCGCTATCCCCAACTTTCTTTGATATATCTACACTTCAAATAACCAGCGTCGCCGAAGACTCGCCTGCTGATGGAGTTCTAGAGAAAGGAATGGTGCTGAAAGCTATAAACGGAATAGAAATCTCCTCTAACAAAGATTTCGCAGAAGCTGTGAAGGAAATTAAGCCAAACCAGAGAGTTAATATTGCAACTGATAAAGGCTCTTTCTATGTTACAACTGCTGCAAAAAAAGATGCTCCTGGGCGAGGCTATATCGGAATAGGGGTTGGAAATCCTCTCAGGGAAGGCTTGCCTAGCTACTTTTACTTCTCCTTAAACTGGATAGTCATCCTGAATTTAGGGATTGGTTTAATAAATCTCGCTCCATTACATTTCGGCATCGCTGCCACAGATGGACACCACATCTTGAGGGAGATTCTATCCAAGTTCATAGAAGAAAAGAGCGCCGAAAAAGTAACTATTTTTGTTTCCACAACAATGCTGCTGGCGATAATATTTATCGTTATTCCTGTACCTGTGCCCTAGGTGGAAGCATGGAACTGGAAACAAAAAGGCAGCTGATTCACGCTTCTGGCGTTTCTATTGCCTTGTATGTCTGCTGGTCTTACAACAAATTTGGTTTTTACGTTCCTTTTGCGACGCTTGCAGCTGCAATTCTGTTTCTGTATCTCGCTGCGGAGGGGTACAAAAGAAACCTGAGGCTCCCGGTTGTTTCGAATATCATAGATGCCGCAGAAAGAGTAGAAGCTATAGAAAAAAGTCCTGCAAGTGGTGCGCTCTTTTTTTTCATCGGTTCTCTTTTTTCGCTGGTCATGTTCAGCCCAAACATAAATGTTGTCTGCGCTTCTATTTTAATACTTGCACTCGGCGATTCTGTTTCCACTCTGGTCGGAAGAAAATTCGGTCGCAGCAAGATTTTTTACAACCCTGCAAAAAGCTGGGAAGGCAGCATAGGCGGCTTTGCATTCGCCTTACTTGGAGCTCTAACCCAGATTAGTCTGCCGGCAGCATTTATCGGCGCTCTTGCAGGAATGCTTGCAGAGTCTCTTCCAATAAAAGTCAACGACAATATTACCATACCCGTATTTGCAGGTCTTGCGATGAGTTTAGCGGTTTAGACAGGTGCTTTTTTTACCTCTCACCAAGAATATTGATGGTACCTTGCCAGTAATTGCCTGAAAAGACGTTAAGTTTATAGGTAAGAAAGTAAAATAGTTTTACCATAGCGAGAGCTGGTGCGCAAGTCCGGCGGTCTTGCTAACGCAATAGCGAGAGCTAGTGCGAAAGCCTTGCGCTCTTGCTGTCGCAAGGGTGATAAAAATGGCGATATCCAAGAGAAAGATAGAGACTACCACGGCCTCGCCTAAGGGGCAGGTGGTTATCCCCCAGAGCCTGCGTAAACAGCTTAAGATAGAGCCTGGGACAAAGTTCGCAGTTTATGGCAAAAAAGATACCCTGATATTCAAAAAGATTGAGATGCCCACAGTGGAAGACTTTGAAAAGCTCGTGGACTTTGGAGTAAAGTTTGCAAGGCGGAAGGGCATAAAAGAGGAAGACGTGCTGAAGGATGATTAAGGCAGTTCTCGATGCCAATGTTATAATCTCGTCCATTTTCTGGCGCGGCAAGCCCTACCAGCTGATGCGTAGAGGCATCGAAGGGAAGTGCACTTTTGTGATTTCCATGCCCATAATCGACGAAGTTACCTCAAAGCTTCGCAGCAAATTACATCTGCCCGAGGACAAAATAGAAATGCTGGTTGACATTCAAAAGTATGACTACTTCTCAGCGATTTTTTCGAGTAGCCCTTTGATATCCTCCAGAGTATCAAGCTTTTTATCCACGGACGTAAGCTTATCATTGATGGTTCCTAACCGTTCAACTCCCAGATCAAGTCTGTCGAAAATTTCCCTCTCCACGCCGATAGACAGCATACACGCACCTGTTAATACTTTACCGCTGCGTAACCTTAAAAACATTTCCGTAATTAGCAAAAATTTGCAAAAATACCTGTTTACCACAACGTAGAAATTTTCTCCCAATCACTAAAAAACAGAAGTTTGCATTTCCCTGATTTTTAAAATCGCCCCTAACTGCAATTTTCAGTTTGTATAAGTTGTCCATTTTTAATTGGAGGCGGCTGAGCACTGAAGCTTGGTCTTAATCTTTGCTTTCCTTACATTTTACATTGTCTATTTGAGCTAATTTTTGCCTATCTTTTAAAATGGATATAAAAAATATTAAAATATCCATTTTTGTGCTTATATGCCCGGGAAAAATTCAAAAATGAGTGTTTAATTAGATTTAAAATAGCCTTAAGATATTTTGAAAATACAAAAGATTTATTTGTAAAACATAAATTTTTTTATTGATTTTTAAAAGAAAGTATTATAAACTGGGAAGTCCCATCCATACTACCCATATCGGAAGGTGCACGATTCTTATCATGGAACGGTGCAGGAAGATGAGCGGGCTGAATGAAATAAAAAATGGAGGTGTGAAAAGATGAAATTTGTTTCGGTATCTGAAAGAAAAGGTTTAAATATCCATGTTAATAGCAGGCTTGCAGGAGGCAAAGGAAATGAGTGCTTTTTGGAATAGCTATTCGCAATTTGAGAGCATCTATAATCAAAATTTAACGGAGGTTGGGTGAGATGGAAGAAAATAAAGTAGAAACACATAACCCGAGTAAAGGAATACGCATTATCGTAAATATGCTAGGATTTATTGCTGTTATGACTTTTTTTCTCGTAGCATACAAAAGGCATTATTTACCTAAATTTATAACTTCGGACATTACCTACTCTCTGGCTACGATAGCGTTTCTGATGTTTGGTGTTATAGTTTTGGTTGAATATTATCTTACTAAAAATTGGAAGAGAGCGATAATTATTGGATTGACAATCTGCTTGGCATTTTTTGTTGCATTGCTTATACTCGCCTATAGTTTATTCCAACTGTAGCGGTGAGAAAGAAATGAACCATAACCTAAACTTAAATAAAAAGGTTGTCATTCTAGTGTTCGTAGGAATTTTATTACTACTACCTGTAGTTTATAGCGCGACTTCAAATAACCAAGTCAAAGTAGGAATAACCGCTCCATCTCAAATTAAGCCAGGAGATACTTTAAAACTCTGGATTTCAACCACGAATTTCGGCGAAGTGCTGACGCAAGCGCAATCTCAAAACATTTCTGAGCAGATAAAAATATTGGGCACGCTCTCTGAGAAAAATAAAGTAACGATAAATGAGATAGAAGTAGGCAATCCATTTCTAACAATAGCCGAAGACAAGAAAATAACAGCACTAAACAAGGAGCTTATTTCTGCTGGAGATGCTCTCGCACTTAAAAAGCAACTTCAGGAAGAGCTGTACCAAAGGCATCTTAAAGAAAATCTAACTCTAGATGAGATAAAGCCATATGTAGAGCAGGAAAAACTCCTAAACGAAATTATTGAGAAAGGAAGCACCGGGGCATTTGTAGAACTACCAGTTCCGAAGGAATTTCCAGAGGGGCAGATAACAATTCCAATCAAAGTGAGCTATTCTTCAGAGGGCAGCACAAATTACGTTACTGCTCAAGTTGCTGTAACGGTTACTTCCAATCCCCAGCCCGGGAGAGCAGTCATCTTTATAGTCGACGCTGCAAGGGCAGACAAAATGTATGATTCTGCAAGTGCTGGTCTTGCCCCTAGTATAAAAGGTTTGATTGATAGTGGAGTAAAATTTACCAGCGCAAAAACTGTTTTCCCATCGATAACTCCTTCTGGTCATTCTTCGATTTTAACTGGTGCTTATCCAGCTAGGAGTGGCATACCTGGGATGACTTGGTTTAATAAAAATAATTTTGAATATAAGGATTACAATGCCCTTTATTACAAGATAAAATGGGAAGTGAATAATGATCTTTTGACTCAAACTATTTTTGAAGTGCTTGAAAATTATAACTCTGTAAAGAATACTGCTACCATTCTTGAATTTGTACGCAATGGTGCTGATGATAAACAAGGACTTTCAATTGAGATGTTTGGAGATTATGAATGGATAAAATTTTACAAAATTCTTGGAAATTTTGAGGGTATTCGAGAATGGTCAAAGGAACTGGATTACGACACAATGACAGAAGCTCTTTATAGATTTCAATATCCGCAAAACTACTACTCAAATGGGTTACCCACCGACCTAATGGCAATCTGGCTTCCTGGTAACGACATCATAAGCCATGAAGGCGGCCCGGATGAAACCTACGGCGCAGGAAGCATGTCCAACATAGATGCACAGGTAGGAAGACTATTAAATGAGCCAACTTTTCAAACAATAAAAGAAGAAACTGTTTTCATCATCACCGCAGACCATGGTCAAACAGCAGTAACCAGCAAAGTAACAAAGTCAACTTTGGAGAGCGTTCTGGAGAATGCGGGCTACTTCACTGGCGTGATGGTAGACCCTATGGACGAGTTTGAACTGCCGTATCACAATACAGACGCGGTTGTAGCGCCCAACGGCGGCATGGCACAGATTTACGTGCAGAGTGGCATTACTCTGGACGACCCTTACTCTGGCACATGGAACTCTCTACCGAGGCGTGAAAATGTTCTTCCAGCGGCAGATGCATTCAAAAACCAGCCATACATTTCAGCGATTTTAGTTCGCTACCAGGGCTCCAACGGCTACGAGGTTTACTATGGCAACCCGCTGAGCTATCCCGATGCTCAGGAGAGAATAAATGGCTTGAACTCGGACAGAAGCGGAGACATAATTTTGTTAGCAAATTACGATAGTAAATACTACTTTGGCGATGAACCTGAAAAAGGAACTCACGGTCATCTAAACGACAAAGATACTTACGTTCCTCTGATATTTTCTGGTTCGGGAGTGAAGCACGATACACTAACTTCTGCACGAACAATCGACATTGCTCCCACGATTGTCAATCTTCTGCTTGGAACTGAGATGTCCGGCGTTGATGGCAGAGTTCTAGAAGAAATTAAACTCCCACCTCCAGACACAACGCCGCCAACCATCACAAACGCCTACCACTCTCCTTCTTCGCCAACCAGCATTGACTCAATAAACATTTACTCTGACATAACCGACGCCTCTGGCGTTTCCTCAGCTACGCTTTTTTATTCTACTGACGGCTTTACTTGGAAGCCAATTCCAATGACAAACGTTTACGGTAACACGTGGAAAACATCGACGCCAATACCTGCCCAACCAGCAGGTACGACGCTGCAATACACAGTCTGTGCAAGGGATGCAAAAGTCAACTATGGCTGCGAGTCAGGAGCTTACTGCCAGATATCTGGCACTCAGCTGAGCAGTGGAGGCGAGATAACTGCTCAAGCGAATTGTGATGTTGCCGTGCATACCGTAACCATCGGCTACACTGATACAGCACCGCCTTCGATTTACAACACCTATGCATCGCCTTCTTCGCCTTCAGCTTATCAGTCGATTGAGATTTATTCTGAAATTAAAGACGACAGCAGCATTGCTTCTGCTTTAGTTTGGTACACCACGAATGGCATTGATTGGAATAAAATCACAATGACGAATATCGAGGGCAATAAGTTCAAAACAGTTGAGCCGATTCCAGGGCAGGCTACGTAATTATCTTTTATGAACCTTTTTTTCCTGCCTGCTTAACCAGAAGAATATCGCAGATAATCCGGCAACCGCAATGAGGATTAATATAGTTGGTGCATCCATTTCTGTCACTCTAACTCATCTAATTGCTTCCCAAAATATAAATACTTTCTTATCAGCCACCCGATGAAGATTAGGAGATACAGCATTATTAATACATTTACGGTGGGCAATTTACCAGAAAGTGCCTGCAGGATGAGAGCAAACAGTAGACCAATAACCGCCTGCATGCCAAGCTTGTATACATCCATCCTTGCTCTAATCTCGTTTCTACCCATTCAAATAATACTTGTGCATTGCTATATTTAATTATTTCTAATTCGTTTATCTCGATAATTCGCCAAAATTTGCAAAAATACCTGAATACGAGCAGTTTAACCGAATTTCGCCACGACATAGAAAATTTCTCGTCTATGCCGAGAAACAGAGATTTGCATTTCTCTGATTTTTTAATCGACTTAGGCTGTTTTTGGCTTGCCGTGAAACAGTCCTGGAACATGGGTGCGCAATTTTAAAAATTGAAAAAATAGTTTTGGAAAATACAAAAAATTTATTTAAAAAATGAAAAAAAGATATATATACATGGAGCTTGAAGCAGAAAGTGGAGAGGTGGAAAACGGAAGAAAGGAAATGCATATCTGAGGCGTGAGGAGGCTTGGATATGAAAAGTCGGAGTTCGAGGCAGGAGGTGTTTAGAATGGATGAAGAAAAAGAAAATAGAAAACTAAAAGAATTAGTTAAAGGTTTTTTGGCGGCGTCCGGATTTGCCTTTGTTTTGCATGAGATTATGAAGAGATATTTATACTTGATAGGTCCAGTTGTCCCAACTGATCTTTCTCCTATAATATATATTGTACTTCTATTCTTACTTTTATTCTTTATTCCTTTTTTAGCGTCGTTTTCAATCTCCTACAAATTTTATAAAAGCAAAATATGGGCATTTACCATCAGTGTCGTCGTAATCATACTACTTTTGGCTTGGTTTGTATTGCAGGGCTTCCAAACAGCATTAAGGTGAGGAAATATGCAAAACGAGGTTAGAGGAGTTAAGAGCAAATGCCTTAAACTATCAACGTTCATCCTTCTTTCGTTGCTATTCATCCCCGGAGTCTACGCATCTTCAGACAACTCTGTCGAAGTTAGCGTCAGTTCAGCCCATCAAGTAAAACCGGATGGAGTATTAACACTGTGGATTACGGTTTCTAACTCTCTAACCGAGAACATCTCAGTCCATCTCAATTCTATTGAATTTGAAAATACTTTCAAGATAAGAATAGGCGAAGCGCAATACGCTGCGTCTAAAGAAGTTATAACCATAGATGAAGAATTGAAACCTGTAGGCATAGCGAAGCGAGAAAGAGAGCAGTTGAAAAATAAATTCTATTCTCTAAGTAAGGAGAAAAACATAACAATAGAAGACATAAAGGATAACGCAGAGCGCGATAAACAGCTGAGAGAGATTATTGGTCAGGGTGTGGAGGTTAGGAGAATCGACATAACCGTGCCAAAGGATATTCCAGAAGGGCAAAGTTTTACAATTCCAATTAAAGTCACATTCTCCAAAGGCAATTCTTCAAGCTATGCAGCGCAATCGATCGAGCAGCAGGTTAACTTTACTGTTACTTCCAATCCAAGGCCAAAGAGAGCAATTATTGTCATAGTTGATGGTGCTAGAAAAGATAAGACCTATCAAGTTGCTAATAATAAGCCTGCGGGAAACATTACTTGGATGATAAACAACGGAGTAAAAGTTGAGAATCCTGTTGATGCATTTCCCTCGATAACTGTAGTAAACCATCCGAGCATTTTAACTGGGGCATATCCAAGGACGCATGGGATTGTAGGAGCAGGCGTTTGGGATAAAGGAACTAATGAGTACACTGATTATTATAGTAAAATTGAGAATTTTATCTTCGATGTAATCAATAACGATTTGCAAGTTCCTACAATTTATGAAGCCCTACCCGCTGAGAAAATCTCTAGAGTTTTTACAGAATTTGTGGAGAGAGGCTCGGATTCATCTGACACGTCGTGGAGCGCTTATGCAAATATTGAAGCGTGTAAGATTTCGCCTTGGGCGAGGGATTATTTTTGCAAAGCGGCAGACACGGACGTAATGGATGACATTCTAGATAATAGAATAAGAGACAATAGAAATTTTGATTTAATGGTTATATGGTTTCCAGGAAACGATGTTTTCAGTCATCTTGAAGGACCAGATGCAACAGACGTTACTCTCAACAACATTGATGATCAAATCGGCAGGCTTCGAGAATTTTTGGGTCAAGCAATAGTAGACGAAACTGTTTTTGTCTTAACCTCAGACCACGGTCAGACGCTGGTTAACCTAGGCAGAAATATACCTCCTGATCAGCTCGCTGATGTTTTAGAGGCTAAAGGCTACTACAGAAACGCTTTAGGTATCGACAGCCATCACGACTACTATATCGGTGGAAACGGTGGTGGCAGCGAGGAAATATACATTCAGAGTAATCTTACTCTAAATGATAGCTCTTCCTTGGATGGTACTTGGTCTGCCCAGCCAAGAGACATTGACGTTTTTCCAGCAGCAGAAGCCTTCAAGAATCAGCTTTACGTGGATATGGTTTTGGTTAAATATCAGGGTTCCAACGGATACAGAGTTTACACAGGTGGCAACACAACACAGAGTCTCTCTACTTATTTCTCTGGCAAAGAAAATCAATATCCAGACGCTATTGAAAGAATAAATAATTTGGACTCTTCTCTAAGTGGGGATATAGTTTTACTTGCCAAATATTCTGGTGGTTATTACTTTTCAACAGATGCTAACATTGGTGAGCATGGAAACTTGAACTGGGAAGATTCCTACGTCCCTCTTATCGTCTCTGGTCCTGGAATAAAGAAAGGTTATACCTTACCTTCAGCCCACATAGTAGACATCGCCCCCACGATTGTCAATCTCTTACTTGGAATTGAGATGAGCGGCGTTGATGGCAGAGTTTTAGAGGAAATCAGGCTACCTCCACCAGATACCGCCCCACCCACCATAACCAACGTCTACCACTCTCCTTCCTCTCCAACTTCGACTGACTCAATAAACATCTACGCAGACATAACCGACACTTCAGGCGTATCCTCAGCAACGCTCTTCTACTCGACAGACGGCTCTATTTGGCATCCAATCACAATGACGAACGTCTACGGCAACACTTGGAAGACGAACGAGTCGATTCCAGCACAGCCAGCAGGCACTACACTGAGATACACCGTCTGTGCGAGCGATGCAAAAGGCAACTCTGGCTGCGAGTCAGGAGCTTACTGCAAGATTTCTGGCACCACGCAGTTAAGCAGTGGCGAGATAATAGCACAGGCGAATTGTGATATTGCAGTACATACTGTTACAATTGGCTACGCCGACACAGCCCCTCCCTCTATTTATAATACTTATGCTTCTCCTTCTTCGCCGTCAGCTTATCAATCAATTGAGATTTATTCTGAGATTAAGGACGACAGCAGCATTGCAAGTGCGTTGGTGTGGTACACCACGAACGGCATCGACTGGAATAAAATTGCAATGACGAATATCGGTGGTAATACTTTCAAGACAGTTAGTCCGATTCCAGGGCAGCCAGCAGGTACTGAAATCGATTATACGGTCTGTGCCAAAGACGTTAATGGGAACGCTGCCTGCGAGGCTGGTGTTTACTGCGTTGTTTCGCAGTCTTTGAGGGAGGAGACGGTCAAGCTTTTGAACACTACCGTTGTCTCTGCCCAATCAGTATCATTGACTAAAATAACGCTTGACGTTAGCTCCAGCGAGGTCGAGGCTCAATATTGCGATGCTGGCGTGCATAAAATAACGGTCGGCTGCACTGATACCTCGCCTCCCGGTACGCCCACGCTTTACGACCCGGGCGGAACGATTAACGAGGGAGAATATTCAATTTCATGGAGTAGCGTGAGCGATGTTGGGTGCTCGGGCTTGAAGTACTATCAATTGCAGGAGAGTACTTCTCCGAGTTTCAGCACTACGAATTATTACACTTCATTGACTTCTTATTATATCACAGGAAAGTCGAGCGGGACGTATTATTACAGAGTGAAGGCAATTGATAATGCAAACAATGCCGGCGGATGGAGCAATACTGTCGACATGACTGTTGATATTCCTCCACCTCCGACGCCAGCTCCGCCTGCACCGTCCTGGGCTGCAATCGATTCTTTCGATGACGAAAGTGGCTATGCTTTTTCGAACGGCAACAGCTGGGGCGACTGGAAATACGAGGAGCTGCTGGACGACGGGATTGATAATTATGTGACGCAGTTGTCGAGTTTTGAGGGCAGGGTCAGAGTAGGCAACAAAATAAAAGGAGGTGTGGCATGAAAAATCAGGTCTTCACTTTTTCTTCGAGCCTCGCTACGGTTTCAGAGAGCTTCTCAAACTTCTCCTCTACCATCGAGAGCCTCTTCCACACATCAAGGCTTTCTTTTATGAATTTAACATCAGTCTTGACTTCAGTTACATCGTTTTCTATAACCTCTAATCTACTCTCCATCGCTTCCCTCAACTTCGCTATTTCTTCTTTTATATTTGCTATTTCTTTAGTATTCTCTTCGGTTCTCTTTGAAATTTCGATAAGCTCTTTCAGCGCTTTAACAACATCTGCTATGGTTACCATGCTGCTAACTCCTGTAACTTACTGGGTTTGTAACTTTATAAACATTTCTGAGATTTATTCGCACATTAGGACGCTTAACGATTATGTTCAGGGTTTATCGAGCTACGATGGACGCAGCAACGTTGGCAGATTTTACCGGACTCAAACAAGGGGGCAGGTTGAATGAAAAAAAATAGTTTTGAAAATATGAAAAAATTTTTTGAAAAATTGAAAAAAAGGTTTATATATACTTAGAGTTTAAGGTGAAAGAGTAAGGAGGTAGAGGAAATGGAGGAAAGGAGAGAGGTAAACGTTGAAGGAAAGGATGGAGCGAAGGAGAATTTGATATGTATAGCTTCTGCTCTGGCGATGGGGATACTTACTAATATTCTATGGCCTCCTATACTATCCATCATATTTAGACTGTTCATTAAATATCCAAGTGGAGATGAGATATTTCTATTCCTATTTTTCTTCCCTTTTGTGGTTACGATATTACTCGTCTACAAGTTAACTGGGAACGGGAAAAAAGCAGCGCTTTCAGCACTTCTTGCATGCTTTATAGCTTTTGTAGTTTTTATACTACGGGGACTGGGCGTGCTGATGCCAACATCCTTGTGAGGCGCGGGTGAGTGAAATGTTATTTAGAACGCTCTTAAACAAACGAAATCTGCCTTTAATTTTTGTAGCAGTTTTGTTAATCCCGTCAATAGTTTTTGGTGCAACATCAGATGATTCCATCAAAGTAAACATTGTTGCACCTTCTCAAATCAAGCCCGGGGATACTCTAAAGCTCTGGGTTTTTGTCTCTAACCTGAAGGAAGAATTTACAATCCAATCCTCTCAGTCAGCTTTGCAGCAAGTCGATAGTTTGAGTTCAAGCACCTTGACAAAAATTACAATCAACAAAATAGAGTTTGAAAATCCCTTCCAGAGTAAGGCTCTTTCTCAGCAGGAAAAAGTTGTAAACAGAAAATTAACCGCTTCTGGAGATGCGCTGAAGCTACGAAAATTACTCAGAGAAGAACTATACAATAAACTCAGTACCGAGAATGTAACTTTAGAACAACTAAAAGCGTACGCCGATAAAGAAGAGCAGCTGAACAAGCTCATTGCAAAGGGAAGGCACAGCTCGCTGATAGAAATTCCAGTGCCAAAGGATTCTCCTGAAGGCACAACTGTGACGATCCCGATCAAAGTAAGTTATTCTTCTGAAGGTAGCTTAAGCGCTCAAAGCATAGATTCTTTCATTCAGGTTACCGTGACCTCTAATCCCGTGCCTAAAAAAGCAGTTATAATAATCGTGGATGGTGCTAAAAGAGACGCAATGTACCAGTACGCCGATGGCAATTCCTCGAGCTATTTTTCAGAGCTGATGCGCAGTGGAGCGAAGTTCACTGAGACAGAAACAATATTCCCGTCTATCACTCCGCCTGGGCACGCCGCTATTCTGACTGGAACTTACCCAAAGAACAGCGGAATAGCTGGTTTCAGATGGTTCAATAAAGCTACTCGAGAATACACCGATTATGGTGACATCTGGTCGAAAATAACGTACAAAGTTGATGAGGACCTCCAAGCCCAAACGATTTTCGAAGCATTAGGACCAAAATATACACATTCTGTTTTTGAATTTATACGGAAAGGTGCTGATGAGAAGTGGTATCCAAGCGCAGGAATGTTAAGAGACTATGAGGCTGGAGATTTGAATATACCTCCTGGAAGTATGTATTGGTATCAAAAGCTCGACAAAGACACGACAGATAGAGTAATCTACGAATTAATCCCGTATTATTCGAAAGACCTTATCGTACTCTGGCTCGCCGGCAACGACTTAATAGGTCACAAACTCGGACCAGACGCAACCTACGGCACAGGCAGCATGTCCAATGTCGACGCACAAATCGGCAGGCTGATGAATGGTGAAACGCAAGTGGAATGCGACGAGTTTGACTGCTATACCGTAACCTACCCAGGTCTCTGGGACGGCGAAACCCTCTTCGTAATAACAGCAGACCACGGACAGACGGAAGTTACCAAAGACGATGCACACGCAATTACCCAAAATGAAGTCGTTAATGATTTGTATCCGAAGGGCTATTATTGTTATGGAGTTCCTTACGTCTATATAGAAGATGCAGACTGCGTAGTTGCACCAAATGGAGGCATGGCACAGATTTACATTCAGAACGGTCTAACATTTGGCGATGGAAGTGTATATGACGGAACATGGACTCTGCCGCCTACTTGGAATGATATTTATCCAGCAGTAGATTACTTCTATCCTCAGCCTTATGTCGATACTGTGCTGGTAAAATATCAAGGTTCC
>JBDRDL010000053.1:0-8672 GCA_043820925.1 Methanobacteriota archaeon
TAGGAGGAGTCGAGCATAGCGGTGGCGCAGAACTACAGCGACCTCTCAAGGGTCAGAATAGGAGGAGAATATGGCTAAAATAATGGTGGTGGACGACGACCCGGACATGCGGCTGCTCCTAAGAAGGCTGCTGGAAAGAGAGGGCTATGAGGCGCTGGAGGCGGAAAATGGGGAGAAATGCCTGAGGGAAGCCGAGAAGAAAAAACCTGACCTGATCCTCTTGGATATAATGATGCCGGGGCTGGACGGCTGGGAAGTGTGCAGGATGCTGAAAGAAAGTCCGTCCACAAAATCTATCCGAGTATCGATGCTTTCTGTTAGAAATGAAGAAGAGGATGTGGAGAAAAGCTTCGAGTATGCGTATGCCGATGCACACCTCGGGAAACCGGTTAAACGTGAAGAATTAATAAGCACGATTGAAAGGCTACTACAGCAAGCCCCGGAAAAAAGGTCGGGAGCATGAGAATGAGCACCTCTATTTCCCTAGGAAGCCTGTTTTCACGAGCTTCTTTCCACCTCTGTCTTCGCTGTGAACTCACAAACCTCCACCGAGCCGTGGTTGTTACAGTTCCAGCAACTTCGTTGCACGCCCTCAAATTTTAGCTCGAAGTTTTTGCACAGTTTACTATACTTTGAAATATTTCCTCGCCTCCTTTCCATGTTGGTATTTCGGCAATGGTCTTACCATCAATATTAGAAAGGTGCAAGTTTAATGTAAAGTTGTGTAAAATTGCAGAAATTCACAAACTTCTATTAATTTTTCAGCAAACCAACACGTCGTAGGGGATGAAAAACTTATGACTCCAATTCCGGTCATCGGCAACGAAGAAGCGGCTTGGCTTTGCCCACAACCATTCCAGCATTTCACGCTCCTCCGCAAGATTTAATATGTTTCCAATGTTAATAGTTAACCATGGTGCATAAAAAAATGAAAGGCTTTTTGCTGGACATAGACTACGAGACCCGCAACGGCAGGGCAGTTTTAAAACTTTTTCTAAAAGGCGAGGATTCCGAGAGGAAGCTGGCGAGAAATGCCATCTTCCTGACGGAAGAGTCGAATTTTATCGCAGCCGATGACTCTTTCCTGCCCTACTTTTATGTGCTTCCAAGCGGATTCCGAGAGGAAGCTGGCGAGAAATGCCATCTTCCCTTGCGAGAGCAAGACCGACTTGCTTTGCGCACTACCTTGCGGTATTGCGGAAGAGAGATTGAAACCCTAATTCGAAGAATTAGAGAGGTTGGCGGCGAAGAAAAGAAAATTAAGGACGTGCTGCTCGAAGATAAAAAATTTTTTGGGAGAGATTTAAAGGCGCTTAAAGTTGTGCTCGAGCATCCTCAGGACGTGCCGAGGTTCAGGGAGATGATAAAAAACATAGAAGGCGTGGAGATGATAAGCGAGCACGACATTCTATTCGTGAGGCGCTATTTAATCGACAGAGACATCGCACCTCTTAGCTGGATTGAAGTTGAAGGAGAAAAATCAAATACACTAGTGAAGTCGTTAGACGAAACTAACTTGCCAAGCAATAAGTTGCTTGGCAATGAGTTGAAACTTACAAAAATTTCTCCTGTAGAAGGAAAATTTCCAGACTTAAAAGTGCTTGCCTTTGATACTGAAGTTTACAACCCGAAGGGTGCACCCAAGGAGAGGGTAGACCCGATAATAATGATAAGCCTTGCCTCAAATACGGGCTTGAGAAAAGTTCTGACGTGGAAAAAACCAGAGAAAAAAATAGATTTCGTTGAAGTTCTGGAAGATGAAAAGGCTATTTTAAAGAGATTCGAGGAAATAGTCAGGCAGGAGGACTTCGACATTCTGGTAGGCTACAACACAGACAACTTCGATTTTCCATACATCGTCGAGAGGCTTAAGAAGCTTGAGCTCGTCTTGGCTCTTGGAAGAGACGGCTCTGAAGTGCAGATCAAGGGCAGGCGGGGGCTGCCAGAAGCGAGAGTAAAAGGCAGGGTGCATATAGACCTTTACCCGATTGTGAGGAGGGTGATTAAGCTCAGCAGCTATGTTCTGGAAAACGTTGTAAGGGAAGTGCTGAATATACAGAAGGAAAAAATACCCGGAGAAAAATTGTGGAAGTACTGGGACGAGGGCGGGGAAAGTCTTGAAAAGTTTATAAGATATTCAATGGAGGATGCGGAAACAACCCTGAAACTCGCTGAAAAATTTCTGCCTCTTCAATACGAGCTTACCAGAATAGTAAAACAGCCGCTTCACGACATTTCAAGAATGGCTACGGGGCAGCTGGTAGAGTGGCTTTTGATGCGGGAGGCGTCAAACGGAAGCGAGCTGATACCCAATCGACCGGCAGGAGAGGAATTCATCAGAAGGACTGAAGAAACATATGTTGGAGGATATGTGAAGGAGCCGAAAAAAGGCATCTCAGAAGATATTGCGGTCTTCGACTTCAGGAGCCTCTACCCGAGCGTGATTGTAACACACAACATCGACCCTTCAACTTTCATGAAGGCATGCGATGAGAACAAGGCTCCAGGTTTGGAGTACTGCTTCTCGAAAGAAAGGAGAGGATTCATCCCTGCTATACTTGATAATTTGATAGCCCGCAGAATGAAAGTAAAGCAGAAAATGAAAAGCAGCAGAGACGAGTTCGAAAGAAGAATGCTCGACGTAGAGCAGTATGCTCTAAAAATCCTTGCAAATTCCTTCTACGGCTACATGGGTTATCCAAGGGCGAGGTGGTATAAAAAGGAATGCGCAGAGAGCACAGCAGCTTTTGCGAGGATGTATATACAAAAAGTTATAAAGATTGCAGAAGAGGAGTTCAATTTAGAAGTTGTATATAGCGACACTGATTCTTTGTTCGTCCTCGTGCCAGGAAAAGAGAAGAACAAAGTTCTGAAATTTCTGGAGCACGTGAACAAAGCTCTTCCAGGAATCATCGAGCTCGAGTACGAAGGTTTTTATAAAAGGGGCATCTTCGTTACCAAGAAGCGCTATGCGCTGATTGATGAAGGGGACAAAATCACAGTCAAGGGCTTGGAGTTCGTCAGAAGGGATTGGGCGCCGATTGCGAAGAAAACGCAGCAGGAAGTTATCAGAGCGCTTCTAAAGGATGCCTCTCCAGAAAAAGCTGCAAACATTGTTAGGAAAGCCATAGAGGATATTCGAGCCAGAAATGTTTCAATGGAGGACGTAACCATTTACACCCAGCTCACCAAAAGAATATCTGCTTACAAGAACATCGAGCCGCACGTGATAGCCGCACAGAAGCTGGTGAAGAGGGGCAGAGAGGTTGCTCCAGGAATGATAATCGGCTATGTTATAACCAAGGGCACAAAAATGATTTCTCAGCGAGCCGAACCTGCAGAATCTGCCTCGCTGCAGGATTACGACGCCGAATATTACATAGAAAATCAGATAATGCCCGCAGTTCTAAGGATAGTGGAGGCAATAGGCTACTCCAAGGATTACCTAAAAGAAGGAATGAAGCAGGAGAGCATAAGGAAGTGGTTTTGAATCCTTTTTCTTTTCTAAAGGCTTTGCCTTTCAAAAGAAAAAGTCTTCACCCAAAAAGAAAATAAATATTAACATACAGAGGCTTTTATCATGGTAAAGGCAATATTCTTTGATATTGACGATACGCTTTACGACAGTACAAGCTTAACGACGATGGCAAGGAAAAATTCTATACGCGCAATGATAGATGCAGGGCTGCCTGCTACAGACGAGGAGAAACTTTTCCGGCTCCTGGAGATGGTCATACAGAAGTCCGGCTCTAACTACAGTCGCCACTACGACGAACTTCTAAAGGAACTCGGCGTTGCGTGGAATCCGAAGATAATTGCAGCAGGCGTGGTTGCCTATGAGCACACGAAGGTAGGCTACCTGAAGCCTTTCCCGAGAGTTGTGCCGACGCTGCTGGAGCTGAAAAAAAAGTACAAGCTGGGCGTGATATCCAACGGCTTGGCGGTGAAGCAGTGGGAAAAGCTGATTGGTCTTGGCATTCACCACCTCTTTGACATAGTCGCTACTTCTGAAGAATTGAAATATGAAAAACCCCAGAAGGAGCTCTTCGAGTTTACGATGAAGAAGTTGAATTTGATGCCAGAAGAGTGCGCAATGGTCGGGGACAAATTAGACAGCGATGTACTCGGAGGCAATAGGGCAGGCATGCGCACAATTAGAATACTGAAGGGGAAGCGCAAGAATGAGAAACCGGCTTCAAAAGAGGAGATGCCTGATTTTGAGATAGAAGATATCTCTGAGATTTTTGAGGTTCTGGGGAAGATGAAGTGAGATACTCACTATCGTTGAATCGCTATGAAGTACGAAATTCTTATAAACGTTAAGTATGAAAGTATGATTGTAGGATGGTGAAAAAAATGAGCGAAGCTGAACTTGTGAAGATATCGCCTCGAGGACAGATAGTTATTCCCAAAGATATTAGAGAGGTATTGGGATTGGAGGGGGGAGAGCGATTTGCGGTCAAAGCGCAGGGGGATGTGATTTTGCTGAAGAGGGTCGAGATTCCGGAGCTGAAAGAAAGCTGGGGAGAGAGTTTTGCCAGGGAAAAGGGGATTAAGGAGGAAGACGTAGGGAAAGTCATACACAGGCGTAGAGGCGTGAAAGGTTGACTAGAAAGCTCATCGAGAAAGCAATCGGCGAAGAAGTCGAACTTTTTGTTTCAAAAGCAGGCAAAAGAAGAACTGACCAGATTATTAACAATATTTTGAAAATATCGCGACTGATTGAAGTAAGAACCAGCGTCAATGCAATTAAACGAGACCCTGACGATAATAAAGTCTTGGCGTGCGCAGTTGAGAGCAAATCAGAATATTTAGTTTCAGGAGATGTCCATCTTCTCGATTTAAAGGAATATAAAGGAATCAATATTGTAACTGCTTCTGAGATGTTAAAGGTTCTGGAAAAGATGAAGTGATTTGGAAATGGAAGAGCAGGGAATTTATGAAAAAGCAGGAAAAATCGCAGTAGAGGTAATGGAAGAAGGATTAAAGAAGATAATACCTGGAGCAAAATTGCTCGATGTTGCGAATTTCGTGGAAGAATTTGCAAAGCAAAAAGGCGCAAAGCCGGCATTCCCTTGCAATATTAGCGTAAATGATATAGCGGCACACTACTCGCCGCAGGCATGGGACGAGTCGACCTTCAAGAAAGGCGATTTAGTAAAGCTCGACATCGGCGTACATGTCGACGGCTACATAGCGGACATAGCCAAGTCGGTGGTGGTTGGAAGTGGTACCAGCGAGTTAATCAAAGCTGCTGAGAAAGCTCTTGAGAATGTGATTGAAGTCATCAAACCGGGCGTGCTTACGAGCGAGCTCGGCGAGGTTGTAGAGAATACAATCAAGGACACGGGATTCTTGCCCATAAGCAACCTCACGGGGCACATGCTCAAGAGATGGAATCTGCACGGAGGCGTATTAATACCGAATATAAAGACGAGACATGGAGATGTTATAAACGAAGGAGACATTCTTGCAATCGAGCCTTTTGCAACCGACGGCTGCGGCAGGGTTGTAGACGATGCAAATGCAATAATCTTCCGCTACCTCTGTGACAGACCGCTCAGGATGAGGGAGGCGAGGGATATTCTGCAGTATGTTAAGGCAGAGTACGGTAGCTTGCCTTTTGCAGAGAGGTGGATTTCGAATTTAATGCCGAGATTCAAGCTGAACCAGGCGCTGCGCCAGCTGGCGTATTCAAGGGCTATTTATGCATATCACATTCTCAGAGAAAAAGAGCGAGGCTTAGTAGCGCAGGCTGAGCACACGGTTATTGTGACTAAGGACGGGTGTAAGGTTACTACGAGGGTTTAGGGTCTTGCTATACATTTCCGATAGTTTTATATATGTTATAACATATTGTTATAATAGGTATTTCGATGAAGCTTTCGAAAGAAGAGGCAGAGAAGCTCAGACAAAAACCAGTGCTTGCAGATATCGAACATTTCGTGATGCGAAACATCTCTAGAGTAAGCTTTGAGAAATCGCAAGATGCGATTCTCTACGGCGATATTTTCAGAGAAGGCAAGAATAAGTACCGTGCAGTATTGCCAATTAAAAAGAAGAAAATAATCTATGTGATATTCTACGACAAAGGCGGGTATATCGAGCCTGTAACTGTTGGAATAACAACAAGAAAAGGGAGTTGGGGATAATGAGATGCGGAGAATGTGGAACTAAGATGGAAGAAAAGAAGGAAGTTCGCCTAGGCGAAGAAATGACAGTTTACCACTGCCCAAAGTGCAAAAAATCACTTGTTGGACTTGACGATGCCATTAAACTCCAACGCAGGTTCATTAAAGCCGTTGAAGAAGACCGCAAAATTGTGAAGATCGGCAACTCGATAGGCGTAACCTTCCCGTCGGAACTAAAAGAAATCTTCCGCTTAGGCGAAAAGGTGAAGCTTAGATTCGACCCGAAAAAGATGGAAGTGAGTGTGAGGACGGAGTGAGAAATAATAGGAGAGATGAGGAAGGGATGAAAATACGTCGCAAGGTTTATAATGTTAAAAATTTAGGTTAGAAGCATGAGCGCTGTTGTTGAAAAGCTTCACTCTGAGTTGGACAGGCTGGCTAGAGAAGCTAAAGATGAAAAGACGCTGAAAGAGATAGTATATCTGAAGATAAGGCTGCAGAGGGGAAGCATGAAGGGCAAAACAAAGCCTGGGCTACTGACTTATTAGGAGAGGGAGAAGGCGCTTCTGAAGCTCTACAAGAGAAAAGGGTGGGACACATCTCTGATAGAGGGGTCCATAAAGGAAAGAAAACAAAAAGGCTTAAAGTAAATCCTCTGGTTTTCTTATTTCAACTAAATCTTCCACAAGCTTGAAGTGCTTTATATTTCTTGTTACTATCACAGACTTTGTTCTTATTGCCAGAGCTGCATGCAGAGCGTCTGAGAGATGAAGTCCTCTTTCCCTTCGAAACCTGCCTGCAAGCGCATCGTCTTTCTCTTCTACTTCAACTTCCTCTATAAGCCCTCCAATCTTCAGCTCTGAGATTTTAGCATTGAAGTCGGTGGGTAGAACATTTTTGTCAAAAACCTCATCTCTTACCAAATCAGAAACTACCACAATCCATCCTTCTCCAGCCTCTTCAGAGTCTTCTTAGCCGCCGCATCGCTGTGAATTTCGTCACCCTCCCTCATCCCAGGTCTGGCTTTGACCTTCTTCGCAACCAAAATCCGCCCTTCCTGAATTCTTCCTCGCCCATGCCCATAAATCGCTTCCGGGATATAAAAATCATTTTCACTAGCGTGTGAAAAATCAGCTTAATTCTCTACGCCCTCACATCTTCCTTCTCTAATATTCCCCTCGCAGCCAGTACTCCTGTTGCGCTTGCAATTATCAAACTCCTTGAAACCCCTGCGCCGTCGCCCGCAACGAACAGATTTGGAACGCTGGTCTCCATGCTCCTCCCCACCTCTACCCGCATTGCATAGAATTTTATCTCAGGAGCGTAAAGCAGGGTTGAGTCAGAGGCAACGCCGGGTATAACCCTGTCCAGCTTTTCCAGACCTTCGAGAATATTTGTAACTATTCGATGAGGCATGACCATTGCTACGTCGCCCGGAGTTACGCTGCGCAGGGTTGGCTTGACCTGTCCCCTGTTTATCCTCTTCCATGTGGAGCGCCTGCCCCTTCTCAGGTCTCCCAGCCTCTGAACTAATGGACTGCCCCCGCCGAGAGTGGTTGCAGTTTTTGCTATAAATTCCCCGTACATCGTTGAGTTCTCAACAGGCTCTGTAAGCTCTATTTTTGTTAGAAAAGCGAAGTTAGTATTCTCGGACTGCTTGTCTCTCAGCGAATATCCGTTTACTCCAACATAGCCTTTATAAACCTCTTTAGCAACATAGCCCCTATGATTTACGCAGAAGGTGCGGACAAAGTCATCGTAGGTTTCGGTTATTATGTGAAATTTGGGGTCCCTGTTTATTCTGCATACAGGATCCATAACTATTCCCGGAACTTCTACCCTTACTCCAACGTCTATCGGTCCGTGGCTGATTTTCAAACTGAGCTTTTTAGCCTGCTCAGCCAGCCAGGAAGCGCCTGACCTTCCAGGAGCAGCGAGTATATATTTTGCCTTCACTTTCTTATTGTTCGAGAGCTTAATTTCCTCGTTTAGAATGTCCTCGACAGCTGTGCTGAGCAGGAATTTTACTCCCTTGCGCTCTAATTTTTTTTTCAGCGAAGCGACCACTTCGGGCGTATGGTCGCTCCCGATGTGGCGCTGGGGAATCTGAATAAAATCCATGCCTGCCGAGGCAGCCTTCCTGGAAAGCATCTCCTCCTCGTTGCTCGTAGCTTTATACAATTTTTTGGGCGTTCCGTTCTCAATATATATCTTATCCACGTATCTGACGAGTTCCCAGGCATCTGCTTCGCTCATGAATTCATACAAGTTGCCTCCGATGTCCGGCTTTATATTCAGCGTTCCGTCGCTCAAACCTCCAGAACCCCCTACCCCGCTCATTATATTGCACGGCTCGCATTTCACGCACACGCCGGTCTTTTCCATCGGGCAGATTCTCTCGCTCACGTCCTTGCCAAAGTCTACAATTAAAACTCTCAAGTCGCTCTTCTTGGCAAGCTCGTATGCAGCGAACATCCCCGCAGGACCTGCGCCGACTATGATAACGTCGTATTTCACTTCAACCCCCCATTTTTTAAACCG
>JBDRDL010000054.1:0-8936 GCA_043820925.1 Methanobacteriota archaeon
CACCCGAAGCTTCTGCCATGCGGCAGGAAGCCGAAGCCGATAACTCAGGAGGAGGTTGAAGCAATTATGGCTGCAAGAAAGGAGCATCCTGTAGGTGCTGTAAGCCTGGAGAAGATTCTCGACGCTAGAGGCAGGCATGTGCCGCATAATCGCATTCACCAAGTGCTCAAGGTGAATGGCTTGGCAAAGAAAGAGCCAAAGAAGGCTAAGCGAAGGAAGTGGGTACGCTACGAGAGGAAGCACAGCAACTCGCTGTGGCATGCAGACTGGTTCGAGGACAACGAGAAACATATAGTACTCTTTGAGGACGACGCTTCCAGGCTGATTACTGGCTTTGGCACCTTCTCAAACGCGACTGCAGCAAACGCCAGGGCAGCCGTAGAAGTTGCGATAGAAGAGCACGGCTTGCCAAAGCAATTGATGACTGATCACGGCATCCAGTTTACCTCACTACCGAGAGAAACCTGCGCTGAACCGGAGCCGAATGAATTCCAGAAGTTTCTTAGCGAGAAAGGCATTAAACACATAAAAGCGAGAGTAAAGCACCCGCAATCCAACGGCAAGGTTGAGAGGCTATTCGCTACTCTTCGCAGGCTCAAAGAGCACTTCGGAAGCTGGGATGCAAGCGTTGAGTACTACAACTTCAGGAGACCGCATATGAGCTTGGAGAATGGGAAGCTTAGGACGCCTTACCAGGCGTTTATGGATAAGAGGAGGAATTAAGAGTGAGAGGTATGAACTTAAATTATAGTACGGACATTAATTCAGGACAACACACTCGATGAGGGGTTGTCTAAAAATTTAGGAAAAGTCTAATCAGAGCAGGAGAATAATCAGATGAAGCATGAATAGGCACCCCACGTACTGGAAAGCCTACCATGCTTCAAGGATGAATGATCGCTCCTACATATTTAAGCTTGCCATGCGTGTTGTGGAGGCCATAGGCTCTCCTTGGAGAATTGCAAAGCGTGGAAGGAAGCCAAAGTTCAAACCAGAACTGCATGCTGCAATCTGCATATACCTGCGCTGCTTTAATCTCACTTACCGGGATGCAGAAGGCGAGATGCCTTTGCTCATTTCTCAAAGCATAGACCACTCGACGATAGGCTGGGCGATGCAGCGGGTACCAGTAGACTACGTTAGCAAGGCATTAAAACTTCTGCACGTTGAGATAAACAGCTTGCTTTTCGACGGCATGTTCATAGCGGATTCTACGGGCATAGAGACAGACAGGTACGAAGGTGCTACCATCGTTCTTAGCGAGACGAAGAGGCGAGAGTTTCGAAAGCTTCACGTGATAGTGGATTACTTCCATAGACATGGGATAATCTCTATCGCCTCTGCTGGCGAGAGCTCTGGCAATGCCCACGACAGCCCTGCATTCAGGCAGATTTTCGACCCAGAGGTTTGCAGTAATGGCTTGCTTCTAGGCGATAGAGCGTACGATGCGTTAGAGAACTTCAAGCTAGCCTATGAGAACAACCTGCATCCAGTCATCAAACTTAGAGATTACCAGCATAGTGCCAGGACGAAGGGCATTAGGATTCGAAGGAGAGCCACAAGGGATTTTGACAAGCTGGTGTACAAACAGTTTCGAGGTATTGTCGAAGGAGTGTTTGGAGGAATGGAGACGAGGTACGGCAATGCTACAAGGTGCAGGCTGAGGCATACCAGCAGGGTCAGCATTATGCTCATGGCTCTAGCACATAACATTAGAGCCTATGCGAGAGCCATAGCCTTGGTTGAGATTGTGAGGAAGGAAGAGCGAGTTAGCTGCGAATTTTATTTTTTATTTGATTTATTCGACAACCCCTCCTGCAGGTAGTGTTGCATTATAGGGACTTTTAATAATCTTTGCATGGGTGTTGCGTTATCGGGATTTATTTAACTTGTTTCTTTAATCCATCGCCGGATGCCATCCTAGTGGGAGAATAGGTTTTCTTCCTCTCATTGTTATAACCAACCAGTTATGCATATCTATGTATCTTGCAAGCGAGGTCTTACAACTTTGGTTATCTTTCATTAATAAAGACAGTTTCTCGTCCAAGTAAGAGGCCACATCAGTACCAGTTGCTGATGGCTTAGATTTTGTACGTCTAAAATCCTCTCTTATTTCTTTAGCTATTTTTTGCATCTCCTCTAAAAATGTGAAATATCCTTCTCCGCTATCTCCGATTTTTGAGTTTTTCTCTGCATATTTATCACGTATATTTCCATCCCACATCACAAACAAATTAGGATTAATGATATGAAGCAGTTTAGAAATTGCAGTAGGGCCGAACCTATAATCTTTAAGAGATTTTCTAATTTTATCATATATTTCAATAACTATTGGTTCTAAATCAGCCAGTAGTTCATATTCTATAGACTTGCCCTCTAGTCTTTGGAATTGTGGCTTTAATTCATCAATACAGTTTTTTATTGCTTTTGCACTCTCAGAGTTATTTTTACCTCTACACTTCCACTTATTTAGAAAGCCTTTTATCAAAGTTTTTTGAACATCATCGTCCGTAATCTCTCTAGGATTATTTCGTAGTTTATCACGAAAAAGCTTATGTTCATCAAGAAATATTTCTTCTTCGTCTGGGCTATACATAGTTAAGATAAAAGACGTCCAACAAAGTTCTTCAAATGTAACCATGGCCGTGTCACCTCGTTTTAGCGAGCTCCTCCACCCTCCGCCCTATTTCGTCCCTGATTTCTCTTACCTTTTCTATAGGCTTGCTTCTCGGGTCATGTAGCTTCCAGTCCTCTATCTTCGATTTATCCTCTAAAAGAAATAAAGGGCAGGAGGCGCTGTTAAGGCAGCCCATGGTTATGATTTTCTCAGCTTTTTCAACCATTTCCTGGGTTAGCAGCTTTGGCTTCTGCATGCTTATATCGGTGCCTATCTCCCGCATTGCTTCCACAGCTTTTGGGCTTACTTTCTCCGCAGGCTCCGTTCCAGCACTCTGCGCTTCTTTTTTCCCTGCAATTTTGTTGAAAAGCGCCTCTGCTATTTGCGACCTAGCGGAGTTGCCAACGCATACGAAGAGCACTTTCATTTACGGCACCCTAACAGACATATTTATTGCTATCTCTGCGATATCTGCGCTATAGCGAGAGATTCTGCTTATGCTGTCCAGCATCGTTTTTCGAAGCAACGAAGACTGCACATTTATTTTTCTCTGAAATAGCTGATTTAAAACTTTTGAGTGGAGTTTCTCAATTTCCCTTAATCCATTGAAGACTTCCTCCACGATTCCTACATCTCTATTAAATAGCGCTGCAGATGCAGTCTCATAGATGTCCAAGACCTTTGGCGCAAGCTGCAGAAATTCTTCAACTTTTGGCTCTCTTTCTATTTCGCTGAGCTGGATATAGCTTTTAACTATGTTTTCTATATGGTCTGCGATTCTCTCAAAGCTCTTTACAACTATTCTGTACCCAAGCGTATCCCTTTGGTGAGTTATTCCGAGCTTCTCTGCAACCTGCTGGTAGCGAACTGCGCTTTTGAGCTGGCGGACAACTAGGAAGTAGAGGCGGTCTATTTCTCTTTCTCTCAGAATTATGTCTTCGGCTAATCTTGTGTCTTTGTTCTCGAAAGCTTTTATCATGTCTGCGAGCATTGATTTATTGATCAGGTAAATCCTTTTGAGTACCTGCGTGGTTTGCATTTTTTGATGGTCTAAAAATATCTCGATAGTTATGGAATCGCCTATATCCTCTACAATCTCACCGCCTATGAGGAAATCTAAGATTTTCCTGATGCCTTCTTTGTATTCCAAGACATTCTGCTGGTCCAGCTTAACTTTAATAGTGTCGTATCCTACTAGGTAGTATGCTATAATCAGGCGCTCAAGTGCTTCGGCAGACGACGCTCGAGATGCTTTTATTTCTATTTCCGCCATGCCTCTTTCAACACTGCTGGGCTCAATTATTATCGAGCCTTCCTGCGCAGTAACTACTACGGAGTCGCCCTGCTTTAATCCTGCATTTTTCACCCATTTCTTTGGCAGCGATACCACATAGGTTGAACCGCCTGTCAAATAGATTTTTCTCGTTTCCATGTTCTCTCCTTATTTTATAGAGTTTATATATACTATATAGAGTATTGGGAAAAAATATATAAAGTTTACCATTGACTACAAATCGGTGAGCTAAATGAAAGAAAAATGCGAGAAATGCAAGAGAAAGATTGACGGAAGCGCCGTGGTGCAGGAAAGTTTTGATGACCTGCTTTACTACCACGAGGAGTGCTTCAAGGGGAAAGTTCCAAGCAGCTTTGTTTTTATGCGAGAAGTAAAGGGGGCTGTTGGAATATGAAAAACGCGATTGTTTTATTCGCTGTTGTGGCGATGCTTGTTTTAGCAGGCTGTGTAGGCGCACCCCAAAAGGAGCAGCCTGCTCCAACGCAAGCGACGACTGCAGCCGCGCCAGTCGCTGCAGCAGAGAAGATAACCCTAAACGGCGCTGGGGCATCGTTTCCATACCCCCTGATTTCCAGGTGGAGCTTTGAGTACAATAAAATTAAGCCCAGCGTGCAGATGAACTACCAGAGCATAGGAAGCGGGGGCGGCATAAGGCAGATTACTGAGAAAACAGTCATCTGGGCAGGAAGCGATGTTCCTTTGAGCGATGAGCAGTACAGCAAGCTTCCTGGGATACTTCACATTCCGGAGACAATAGGCGCAGTCGTAGTTGCCTATAACGTGCCCAACGTAGGAAAAGGTCTCAAATTGAGCGGAGAGGTCTTGGCTGACATATTTATGGGCAAGATTACAAAATGGAATGACCAAAAAATAGCAGCCCTTAATCCAGGAGTAAGCCTTCCAGATAAGGACATAATCGTCGCCCACAGGAGCGACGGCAGCGGCACCACCTTTGTCTTCACAGACTACCTATCTGCGGTGAGCGATGAGTGGCGCACCAAAGTGGGCAGGGGCACGAGCGTTAACTGGCCTGTTGGTCTTGGTGGAAAGGGCAACGAAGGCGTGGCTGGCTTGGTAAAGCAAAACCCCTACTCCATAGGCTACGTGGAGCTGGCTTACGCCACTGAAACCAGGATTCCCTACGCTTTTATTAAGAACCGCGAGGGTAACTTTGTGGAGCCAACTCTTGCTTCTACAGCAACGGCTGCGGCTGGAGCTGTGCCAATGCTGCCCAAAGGCTACGAGAGCTGGTCAAAAGTGAGCATAGTGAATGCCCATGGAAAAGATGCGTATCCCATAGCCAGCTTCACCTACTTGCTGGTTTACAGGGACCAAGCCGACGAGGTCAATGGCAGGGCTCTCGTGGAGTTCCTGTGGTGGGTAATACACGACGGACAGAAGTACTCCGCAGACCTGCTTTATGTGCCTCTACCCAGCGAAGTGGTTAAGCTGAACGAAGAAACAATAAAATTAATAAATTATCAGGGCAAATCCTTCGTCGGGTAGAAGATGAATTTTTTTCCATTTTTTATTCACAGACGCGAGAAGCTGAGAAAGAGCATCACCGCTGACAAGCTTTTCAAGCTCTTCACAGGCGGCATTGCCCTTCTGGGCGTAATCGGTCTTGCGGTGCTTATTCTCAAAGAGCTAATTTTAGGCTCAAGGCTTTCGATAGAAGCCTTTGGGCTGGGGTTTCTATACCAGAGCGTCTGGGACCCGGTTTTCAACGATTTTGGAGCGCTACCATTTATCTACGGCACTCTCATTTCCTCGCTCCTTGCGATAGTAATCGGCGTGCCTTTGAGCTTGGGCATAGCAGTATACCTCGCGGAGATTGCCTCCAGCAAAGTTAGAGCTATTATAACTCCAATCATAGAGTTGCTCGCGGCAATTCCAAGCATTATCATTGGTTTGTGGGGAATTTTCGTATTCGCCCCTTTCATGCGCGAGCACATCGCGCCTCCCCTTCAGAATTACCTCGGTTTCCTGCCTTTCTTCAAAGGACCTGCTTTTGGCTTGTCTTTCCTCACCGCTGGCGTAGTGCTTGCCTTTATGATAATACCCATAGTTTCCTCTGTTTCCAGAGAAGCGATTTTGGCTGTGCCCAATTTGCAGCGCGAAGCTGCGCTTGCTCTTGGAGCAACAAGGTGGGAGGCAATTACCATGGCTGTGCTTCCCTATGCCAGAGCCGCGATTTTCGGGGCAGTGATTTTGGGCTTGGGCCGCGCCATAGGCGAAACCATGGCAGTAACCATGGTGATAGGCAACACACCGCAAATCGTCGCCTCGCTGCTCGCCCCCGGTCACACCATGGCAGCGGTTATAGCTAACGAGTTTACAGAGGCGACGGGTGATTTATACTTATCCGCGCTCATCGAAGTGGGTCTAATCCTCTTCGCCATAGCCATGCTCGTGAACGCTTTAGCTAGGGCAATAATCTGGAAGTTCTTAAGGGTGAAAGGAGGCGAAGCATGAGCCTTGGATGGAGGAAGTTCAAGGACAGAGCCTTTACCTGCCTCGCTGCCCTGAGCGTTGTCTTAGCTATGGTGCCTTTGATTAGCATCCTGTACGCTGTGCTGAAAATGGGTTTAAGCTCCATAAATTTAGATTTCCTGACAGGGCTCCCGAAGCCAGTGGGCGAGCCAGGAGGAGGCTTCGGAAACGCAATTCATGGGAGCTTCATTGTTGTTGGTATAGCGAGTGTAATCGGCTTGCCAGTAGGCATTTTAGCAGGGGTTTACCTGGCAGAGTATGGAAATAACAAAATTGGGAGGACGGTGAGCTTCGTGGCAGATGTGCTCACAGGCGTGCCTTCGATAGTTACCGGCATCTTCGTATACGTGCTGGTAGTTCTCTCTCTGGGCACCTTCTCAGCCTTCGCGGGTGGTGTGGCTCTCGCAACGATGATGATTCCAGTTGTGGTGCGAACTACAGAAGAGGCTATGAAGCTTGTGCCCCTGGAGTTAAAGGAAGCATCTCTCGCTCTCGGTATACCCCAGTGGAAAACCTCGCTGAGAATAGTTCTGAGCACGGCTCGCTTCGGAGTAATCACGGGGGCGCTCCTCGCCATAGCCAGAATCTCAGGCGAGACCGCGCCCCTGCTCTTCACCTCCTTCAACAACCGCTACTGGTTCGACGGCGTGCTGAATCCGGTTGCGACTTTGCCGGTGATGATTTACACCTGCGCAATTTCACCCTTCGAGGAGTGGCACGCTCAGGCGTGGGGAGGCGCACTTGTGCTGATTTTTATCGTGCTCATGTTAAACGTATGCGTTAGATTTGCAGCAAGGCAGAGGTACTGAGCATGGAAGTCAAGATAAGCGTTCAGGGATTAAATGCCTGGTTTGGAAGCAAGCAGGTGCTCAAGGACATAAGTCTCGACATACTTGAGAAAAAAATCACCGCCATAATAGGTCCATCTGGCTGCGGAAAGTCAACGCTCATTCGCTGCCTTAATAGAATGCACGAGGTAGTGCCTGGAGCAAGGGTCTCTGGGAAAGTGCTTCTGAACGGCAAGAATATCTACGATGGAGATGTTGATCCAGTGGACATAAGGCGAAGGGTGGGAATGGTTTTTCAGAAGCCCAATCCATTTCCCACGATGAGCGTGTACGAAAATGTAGCCGCTGGGCTCTTGCTGAACGGAATTCGAGATAAAAGCAGGCTCAGCGAGATTGTTGAAAAAAGCCTGAAGCAGGCTGCCCTCTTGGAAGAGGTAAAGCACGAGCTGCACAAGTCTGGAGCAAGCCTGAGCGGCGGGCAGCAGCAGCGCCTTTGCATTGCTCGAGCTCTCGCAGTTGAACCGGAGGTTATTCTCATGGACGAGCCCTGCTCGGATCTGGACCCCATCGCTACTGTCAAGATAGAAGACTTAATCACGGAGCTGAAGAGAGAGTACACCGTCGTGATAGTTACGCACAACATGCAGCAGGCTGCGCGGGTGAGCGATTACACCGCATTTTTATATCTGGGCAAGCTTATAGAGTATGATGATACCGCGAGGCTCTTCGAGAAGCCGCAGAAGGAGCTAACGGAGCGGTACATCACAGGGAGATTCGGATGATGGCATTAAAAGAAGAAGGTGATAAAAATGGTCAGGGAAGCCTTTGACCGCAAGTTGGCGAGCATAAGGGAAGACGTCCTGAAGATGGGAAGCTACGCTAAAGACTGCGTGCTTTTATCCGTGCAGTCGCTCAAGGAGCAGAATCTCGAACTTGTGGAGAAAATTTGCAAAATCGAAGAGGAGAGCGATCTGCTCAACTTCAACGTGGAGGAGCGCTGCCTCAAGCTTGCTGCTCTGCAGCAGCCAGTGGCGCGGGATATGCGCTTCATCGCAACGATGATAAATATAAGCGGCAACTTCGAGCGCATCTGCGACCTGTCTGTGAAGATTACCGAAATTACGAGGAAGACGATTGGCAGACCATTGCTCAAGCCGCTGATTGACATTCCGAGGATGGCTGAAACGGTTGGAGAAATGCTTGATATAGATTTGGAAGCGATAGCGCAGCAGCGAAGCGTGGCTGCCGAAGAACTCGCTAAAAGGGATGACTTCATCGACTCCCTCTACCAGCAGGTTTACAACGAGCTGCTAACTTTTATGATGAAAGACCCGCGCAGTATAGACGATGCGACAGACTTGCTTTTTGTTGCCATATACCTCGAGAGAATCGGCGACATAGTAGCCAAGACCGGAGCCAGAGTTATCTATATGGTGGAAGGAAAAAGAGTATGGATTAAATAATGAAGATCAAGCCTAGCTTATTTCAGCTTTCTCTCCACGACACTTTCCTTTGGGGATAGCTCTGCGAAAAACAATGCCGCTTAAAAGATAAATTTTTTTCAATGTCCAGCCTTCTATATAGTCTATATATATTATTTGGGAAAACTATAAATCCTCCCGCATTTAAATTTTTGCACCATGAAAATTCTCGTAGCGACGGACGGCTCAAAAGGCGCTGAGAAAGCGGTAAAGTTTGCTGCAGGGCTTGCCAGCGCAACAGGTTCAAGCTTGACGCTGGTTTA
>JBDRDL010000055.1:0-31002 GCA_043820925.1 Methanobacteriota archaeon
GAGCAGGGGAAGTGCGAGCTGCATGGCGAGTATGACGTCTGGCAGCTGAGCGATAAGGTATTAGTATCAAATACTGGCGTTGAGCCTGCTGGTAATAAAGGCGCTTTAGCTTATGGTGTCAATTTTTTGACTGCTGATGAGATTGCATATAAAAAGTCGAAGCGATTAGAAGTGCCTGTAGATTATGCACTTGCGTCAGCAAGGTCGTAAGTCTTGCGCCCAGCTATCGCTGGCAAAGCAGGCGCAATAGAATTTTTATGCCTTGAGGTATAAATTACCTGAAGGCGAGAACTTTGGGATTTCTGGATAGATTTTTCGGCAAGGAAAAAAAAGAAGAGCTGCCTCTTAGCCTGGATATTAAAGATTTGGAGCATTATATTGGCGCAAAAATCAAGGCAAGAAAGAGCGAAGCATGCGAGGTTTTGCTGCCAAAGATGGATGAAATTCTGGACGCAAAAGAAAGGGCGAAGGAAATAATTGAAGAGCTGAGGGAGCACGATTTTCCTGAAGATATCAAAGATAGGGTATATAAGCCGATACTGACCTCAAAGCCGCTGTACGTGAAGGGAATCTTCGAAGCGCTGGAAGAAATTGGAATAAAAAACCGCAGCTTCGAGGACATTCAAAGCTTCTATGATAGAGTGCTGAATGTCCTGAAAGCGATACAGAAGGTGCAGCTCGGCCAAGGCAGGTACGTTGCGGCAGCTTTTGAGGAAGAAGTTCTCAGGCTGGGCACCGTGCTGAACAGAATGATAGATTTGACCAAGGAGGTAGGAGATTCGCTCGCAGAAGAAAATAAAGCACTAACCTTGCTGCAGGACCTAGGCTCAAAGAGTATAGAGCTAAATATCAAGATTAAAGAGATGCAGAAATCAAGAGAAAAAATTGCGGAATTGGAAAAGGAAATCTCAAAGCTCGAAACAGAGATAAAAGCGTTGAGGAAAGAGTCAGCAGAATTTGAGAACAGCCGAGCATTTCAGGAGTATTTGAAATTAGCGCAGAGCTTGGAAGAAAATAGAAAACAGCGAGCTGCGCTGGAATCCACGGCTCTGAACCTGTTCGGACCGCTTGCAAGAGTTTTTAGAAAGTACAAAAAAATCGCAGGGAGCGAAATAGGTCTAGAACCTGTGGCTGCGGTATTTTCAGGACAGAACTACGCCGCTATCCTGAAGGAAGTAAGGAAAGCTGTGAAAAGTGGTGCCTTATACTTAGATGCGAAGGAAAAAGAAAGAACTCTTCAAAAACTGGAGAAGGCTATCGCAGGAGCTGGAGAGCTGAAGAGCGAATACGATAAAATCCTCAGGGAAGAAGTAGAGCTCAAGAGCAAGCTTTCATCCTCGCTTGCACTGAAGCGAAAAGAAGAAATGGAAGCCGAGCTAAAAGCCTGTGAGAAGAAGCTTGACGAGCTGAACGGAGAGCTGCGCTCTATCGAAAGCGGTGCAATTGAAAAAAGAATGCTTGAAATAAAGGAGAGTATCCAGGAAGGGCTTTCGAAAGTGGAAGGCAGAGAAGTTAATATTTATATGAAAAGTAAATAGAAGCCTGTACATGCTCGTCCTAATTTGCGGTCTCCCTGGTACAGGCAAGAGCACCCTCGCAAATGCTCTAGCAGGGGAAATAGGGGCGACTGTTCTGAGGACTGATGAAATAAGAAAAAAGCTGTTTGAAGAGCCGAGGTACTCCGAGGAGGAGAAGGAGCTCGTCTACAGGGTTATCTTTCTAATCGCAGAGCATCTGCTGCGAAACAGGTGCAATGTAATCATAGACGGCACTTTTTATAAGAGGGCGCTCAGGCAGCAGGTGTATGAGATTGCGGAGAAAACCAACAGCAGTATCGAAGTGGTGGAGTGCGTAACTCCGGAGTACTTGATAAAAAGGAGAATGGAAGGCGGGAGAAAAAAGAGAGCGCTGAGCGACGCTGATTACGAGATTTATAAAAAAATCAGGGACGAATTCGAGCCGATAGGGAGAAAGCACATCGTAATAGACACGAGCAGGTATCGTGAACAGAACCTAGAGCAGCTTCTCAGCGAGCTGCGAGCCGTGTAGCTCCTTTGCATACTCGTATGCCAGGTCGAAGTACCGCTTGGTAAGCCTTTCTGCCTCTTTTTTATCCCTCTCACCCATATTCGCATCGCCGAGCTTGAAGCTCGCTACTTTTGCTCTAACATAGGCTCTGTAGCACCTGTAGAAAGGAAGCAGTCTTGGAATTTGCAGGTCGCCGCTGTAGCGCATGTACTGCTCTACAAAAAAATTCGCAAGCTCTCTCCTGCTGTGGAACTCCAAGTCCATCGCAAGAAATGCTACTTCTGCCGCTACATCAGAACATTTGAATGTTCTGTTGAATTCGATTGCATCAAAGACGTATATCTCACCACTTTTCAGAATAAATATGTTGCCAGAGTGCACGTCGCCGTGGCATTCTCTTATTCTGCCTCCTGCCACTCTCGCCTCGAACAGCTCCGCCTCTCTCTCCATGAATCTGAGCACATTAGTTTCCGTAAAATCAAAAATTTTCTTGTTTATCAAGCTGCCGCGCAGGTTTCGAGTCTGCTCGAAATTCTGGACCCAGTTTGCCCTTATCTGCGCCGTGCTGCCGTACTCGTCTACCCCTTCCCCGGTTTTCGCCTTGGAATGAAACTCTGCAAGCAGCATAGCAATCTTATCTATTTCTTTTTCAGTGACTTCGTTTTTTTTCAGAAGCGCAGTCATCATGGCTTCCTGCGGCAGCTGACGCATTTTAACTGCGTACTCAACAGCCTCTCCTAGTCCCTTTATTTTTATTCCTTCTGGAGATTTGTTTATGGGCACAACGCCGAGGTACATGTCTCCGCAGAGCGGCCTGTTCACTCTCACTTCTTCCTCGCAGTAGAACCTCCTCTTCTCAAGCGTCGTGAAATCCAAGAACTCGAAGTTCACAGGTTTTTTTACCTTGTAGACGTACTTTCCTGTTAAAAAAATAAAAGAAATATGGGTCTGCATCAACTCGATTTTTTCAACCTTCTCGTCATATGCGTCGGGCTTTAGCAGCACCTCAACAATTGACATGCTTACAGCGTTTGCATATTTACTTATATTTTTTGCGCTCTATTGTCATGACGTCGCTGACTGTTGTTCTTTGCACGATTGCTTTAAAATTTTTGCCTAAATTAGGCGGTGGTTGTAACTTACCATAAAACACTCGTTAATCTTTTGAGTCATCTTGGCTCATCTTATTGGATTTTTTCCAACCGTGCCGCGTTCAATGCGAAATTCTAGATGGGCTAAGGGTGAAAAATGGTAGGTAGAAGAAAAGAAGAGAAAAATTGCGTTGAATGCGGCAAAAGGATAAGCGGATTTAAGGATTACTGCACATCCTGCCATGCTAAAATATTAGAAAAAATAAAGAATTCAAAAAAAGGAAGGAAAAAAGGCTTTAATACCTTGGTGGTGGGGAGCTGATTTTTAAATTCCCTCTTCCATTTCCGAACCTTCGGACGTTCTTTCTGAAACCTGACCTCTCCATGCTGAACCTAATCCTTGGATAGTCACCGGAGTCAAAGCCCCCGAATACCTCAGGTTTAACGTCCTTGTGGTCGGCGTGAATTCTCCTCATGTTGTCGTAGCCGTCCGGAGTTAGTATGCAGATTGCTCGTCCAGTTTTCCCGGCTCTGGCTGTTCTTCCTATGCGATGGGTGTAGTCGTCTGCGCTCGAAGGAATGTCGTAGTTGAAAATGTGGCTGACGCCTGTTATGTCGAGGCCCCTTGATGCAACATCCGTTGCCACGAGAATAGGGAAATCCCCTTTTCTAAACCGCCCCATTATCCTTTCTCTCCTGCTCTGCGTCAGCCCGCCGTGAATAGCCCACGCATTGATGCGATTTTTGTAGAGATTCTTTGACAAGACGTCGGCCATGATCTGCGTATTTGTAAAAATAATCGCAGAAAACGGGTCCTCCCTTTTGAGAAGAGCCAGAAGCATCTGGAACTTCTCATTCTTTCTGACCTCTATGTATGTCTGCTCGACCTTTGGCTCCTCTATACCGTTCCCGGACCTGAATATTTCTGGGTTCTTCATGAAGCGTTCTGCAAGCTCTCTTATCTCCCCGGGAATAGTTGCGCCGAAGAGCAGGGTCTGGCGGTTTCTCGGGATGTGCCCTATGATCGCTGTTATGTCCCTGATGAATCCCATGTCCAGCATCCTGTCTGCCTCGTCCAGAACCAGGATTCGGACGCCTGAGAGGTCAAGGGTTCCCCTCCGAAGGTGGTCCAACACCCTACCCGGGGTACCTACGACGATTTCTGCCTTTCTTAATCCAACAAACTGTACCTTTATCGGCTGGCCCCCATAGACCGTCACCACATTTACCTTTTTATACCTTGACATGTCCTTTATCATGTCGGTTATCTGCAGGGCCAGCTCCCTCGTCGGACTTAAAACCAGGGTCTGAACACCTTTACCCTTTTCGACCTTCTGAATCAGGGGAATCGAAAAGGCGACGGTTTTCCCTGAGCCTGTCGGCGACTGACCGATAACGTCCTTGCCGTCAAGGGCAGAGGGAAGGACTGACTCTTGGATAAATGTCATTTCTTTAAACTTCAAATCCCTAACCGCTTCCAGAATAAGCGGATTTATATCTATTTCTTCAAATTTCATATTTTCACCTAAAAAAAGCAATGATTACAATGAGATTGAATTCAACTGCAATTGCTTTTACTTTTACGTCTCTGCAATCGTCCCATTTGAAATATTTATTGTCAAATATGCGATTACTTTTCCCTCGCTCACCAAAGCTATTTATCAGGTTATCCTTAACGCTATTTGTATGAAGCGCACAGGCGTCGCTGAGCTGCCGCTGCACAGCGGAAGAGCTCCGAGATGGCTTTTCCAGAGGATGGTAAAGCTCGCAGGAGGCATTACAGAGGCGGTTGTATACGAGTACGGCAGCGGAGAGTTTTTAAGAAGGCTCTCCGAGCCTTGCTGGTTCCAGGCTTTTTCTTGCGTGCTCGGCTTTGACTGGCATTCTTCTGGAACGACAACAACGACCTGCGGAGCTCTGAAAGTGGCGCTTGAACCAGAGAAGCACGGAATTGTGGTAGCGGGCGGAAAAGGCAAAACCTCGAGGAAAGCTCCAGACGAAATCGAAAGCGCAGGAAATGTTTTTTCCCTGCCCTCGAATAAGTTGGAAAAACTGAAATATTCCAGCAAGATGTCTGCGAAGGTAGATAACACCTGCATTCAAGACGGCTACCAGCTTTACCACCACTGTTTTATTTTTACTGAGCACGGCGACTGGGCTGTGATTCAGCAGGGGATGAATGAAAATTATGCACGTAGATATCACTGGCTCTCTGAAAGAATTGAGAATTTCGTTGAGACGCCGCATTCTGCAATTTGCTGCGAGCGCAAGGAAAGCAGCGTTCTGGACATGACCGCAAGGGAAAGCGGAGAGGCAAGAAAAACCAGCGTGGATTTAGTAAAAGATAATCCCGAGCATCTGAAGAGATATTTCAAGCAGAGGCAGCTGACTGAATTTCTCGGAAATAAAATCCAAGAGCTCTCGCTGCCTGCCCGCCACGCAGTGCTCGATATCGACGTGGGTGAGAGGGGAATGCATATGCTAAAAAAAGCCTACGAGCTGCAGCCTGAAAATTATGAAGAACTCGTTGCTATAAGAGGTATAGGTCCGAAAACCGTTAGAGCTTTAACCCTAATATCGGAACTCGTGTACGGCTCCAAAGCGAGTTGGAAAGACCCTGCAAAATACTCCTTTGCGCACGGAGGCAAGGACGGATTTCCGTACCCTGTGGACAGAAAAACCTACGACGCTTCAATAGAAATTTTAAAAAATGCGGTGGAAGAAGCAAAGGTCGAGAAAAAAGAGAAATACAGTGCTATTAAAAGGCTGCACGAGTTTTTAGAAAGGTAATTTTTGAAGACATGATTTAGCTGTACAATCGAGGCTCTATATCATTTTCAGAATAACCCAAACTTTTTATAGTTTCCACGATTTTTTTCTTTGTGGAGGCATCGTCTGAGGTTATTTCAAAGTCCACAAATGCCCCTAAACCCTTCACGTCGTTCAGCTCTAGAATTGCTTCTCCACTCCTCTCTCTTATGAAACTCTTATCTTAACTCCGATTTCCATAAATTTTATCTTCTGATTAGTATCTCCCCTTCTATGAAATCCAGCACTTCTTCGAGAGTAATATCTCTAGATGCAACAGGATTACTTTTTCCTTGAATGTGGGTATGATGTGGAAATGAAGAAATTTCTTTATGGTGCGGTGCGTTATCCCATCTTCTTATTAGGTAATTCTTTGAATCCATCCATTGAAAGCGATATCTATGCAATTTATTCAGCATGTCTATAAATTCCATGAACCTCAAAATGCTTCCATCTACAAAAATTAGCGTCCCTCTAATAAAGGCAGTATTTCTCTCAAATTTAAAATGTATTTTGTCATCGGCGATTATCTTGGATTCTTTGATTTTCCTCCGCTTACCTTCAATCCAAGAATACATCTACAGACCTCTTTGCCTCCTCGTACTCTGCTTTAACGTTCATGTACATGTGATAGGTGGCTTCCCATGCAAACCATTCTTCGTCGTCGCCCAGCTCCCCGGAATTGAACTTTTCGAGAAATTTTTTGCTGCTCATTTTACGCTTCTTTTCAAATTTCTTGAGTTCTTCCTCATACAACTCCAATTTTCTTTTTAGGATGTTTTTCTCTCTTAGTATAGCAGACTTTACCAGCGGTATCGAACTTTTCTGCATTTTTATAGACACCGACGCCATGCAACCACCATACACTACTTCAATCTTAACATTTTTATACTTATTGGCAAAGCAGAGAAAGTATCGTACTGCCCCAAGAGATCGGTATCAGTTCCTTTTTTCCAGCAACCCATTGCTCCAGCATCCCATTCTGTTTTTCTTACCATGTTGCCTTGTGTATCATCGTAGAACTCAGGCTGCTTCAGCAGAATCTGCTTTGATGTGTCATACTGGTTTATCACTGTGAGCGTGAAACTCTCTTCTTTCCCCGGAGAAGAATAAACCTGTGTCGGCTCAACAGAAATGAACTGCCTGCATACCCCAACAAAACATGCGTAACCAGCAGAACAAGAAATACCTGCACATGGGTCTGTAACAATAATGGAACCGCCTCCCCCACCGCCGCCTCCTCCGCCTGAAGAACTTGGATTCATTATTCTTGTTGTAATCGTACGACTAATATCGCCTATTTTTGTAGTCTGCCTTTCATATATTGTTCCTCTAAGTCCCAGTTCTCTTGTTCTTTCCCAAGACTCTTCTGGTGATAATGGTTTTGTGCTTGTAAAACTTCCTAACACCACACCTGAAGTCGGGTCTGTAACTTCATATGTGTGTAGAGGTTCAGGTACAGATACATATGCTGCATAAACAAAAATAGAAAAAGAAATGAACACAAAGAAGATGAAAACAGTAAAAATAATTTTTCCCCTAATCCTCATGTTTTATTTATCGTATCTTTAACATTTAAATATTTAAAGTTCTTCTGAGTATCAGTATTATCCTACTTTTTAACGAACTGTTTTAACACATTCCTCCTCTTTAATAATCTTGTATTCATGCCTTTTTTCAGGCGGAATGTAATAATAATTATCCCAGATTTCACTTTCAATAACCTTTCCACCTTTCGTCAATTCTACAATAATTTTGTTGGGTAACATTTTTGTTTTTTTTATATCGTATCGTCTTTGATAATCCCCACTGGCGTAATCATCTAAAGAATATATATCTGCTAATCTAAAAGATGGAATAATAAGTTTGTCATTATTATCAAATAATTCAAAAAGCAAACCAAGAGGAGCATAATATTGCAACTTTTGTTCTAAGTTTAAGAAAGAGAATTTATAATCTGTTATAAATATATTAGAGTAGCTTTCTTTTGGGATAAAATCTATTGTTTGTTCTGCATCATAGCAAATATTTTTTGATATGTCTATACCAAGAGATTGACGAATCTTAAATTTATTTTCATTTTTCTTAAGATAGGATTTGCTTGCCCCAATATAGAATGTTACAGACTCTTTTTCAGCTTCTTTCACACCCAGAGGAAGCAAGAAATCTCTTGCGTCTAAAATAATATGGATATATGGAGGAGCCGGCTTAACTACATACATTAATTTCATACCAAATTCTGGATAAAATTGTTCTATTAAATTCTCTGACAGTTTTATATTTTCTGGTTTTGAAGTTTTTCCTAAATCTACCCTTACCATCCCTTCAGAATATTTTTCTTCGCTTACGTCCCACACATATCCATCAAAAGTCTTGCTATACCCAACAGGAATGTTTATAATAGCAAAATTATTGTTTGTGTCTTTGAAGTCAACAATAGGATTTAAAACAAACTTGTTCATGCCATTTTCATTCCTGTCTTTTATTCCGTCGCCGTCGAAATCAGAATATGCTGTCCCGTTCTCCAAAACAACTCGATATTTCGGACTGATACCAGAGTTTCTCCAAGCTAATTCGAGAGTAGTGAGTTTGTCAGTATCTAAATTATCCATCAGGTCATCCAGGACATTCTTCCTGTCAGCACCTGTAAGAGGTTTCCCGTTAATTATAATATTATCATTCAAGATTCTTGCTGAATAATCTATGTAAGCCCTTTCCCAATCATCCATTATTTCGTCTGCATCAAAGTGGTACTTTGTTATTTTTTCCTGAAAGACCGCTGGCAGCCCTTTGCTTTTTGCGTAATCCAGAGCAGGAGTTGGTCTGAAAACTTCTATTGTGAAATCTTTCGAGGAGGAAGCGTTTTTATCGTCTACCACGGTGAGCCTGCCTGTGTAATTCCCAACCTGTTTGTATGCGTGTTTAATCCAAGGGTCAAGGGTTTCCTGTTTTGTGCCATCCCCGAGGTTCCAGATATAACTGACAATTTTACCGTCAGGGTCGTATGAGCCAGAGGCATCAAATGTTATTTCCTTGTTTTTCACAGCACTGTCTTTGTATGAAACATCTGCTGTAGGTGGTTTGTTAACAGGAGCTATTCCTACACAAGCAGAAGCGAACATGGCACCTGCAAGCAGGGCAATGCCCTTGCCGACGGTTTTGTGATTTTCGTACAATCCTGCGAAGAAGCCGTCTCTTGCACCTTCCATATCTTTTGGAATTTCGTTATCATTATAGAGTGTGCTCCCGAGTACTCTCAAACCAGAAGTAGCATAAGCTAGAACTTCTTTATCCTTTTCATCGAATTCTTTTACGGCGTAGCCGCCTATTGCTTTGAAGTGGTTTTTCATATTTTGCGTGCTAGAACAACTTCTCCAGTTTCCCTGCCTTCTCCAGCAAATCGTAAGTCTGCTCGTTTGCGAGTCTGAGCACTTTTTCTTCGTTGATGGTTTTTACTTCTCTGCCCTGCATTATTACCTTTCCATCCACGATTACCGTATCAACGTCGCTGCCGGAGGCAGCGTAAACGAGGTGCGAGATTGGATTGGTCAGCGGCGTGAGGTGCGGCTTGTTAAGGTTGAGCAGTATAACATCTGCTCTCTTACCGACCTCTATCGAGCCTATTTCTTTCTCCATGCCGAGCGCCTTTGCGCCGTTTATTGTGGCAAATTCAAGGACTTTTTCTGCAGGTACTGCAGAGGCATCCATTTTGTTAATTTTATGCAATAAAGCGCAGAGCTTCATATCCTCAAACATGTCTAAACTATTGTTGCTCGCTGCGCCGTCTGTGCCCAGAGAAACAGTAACCCCGCCTTCTATATATTCCGGCACGGGTGCAATCCCGCAGGCAATCTTCATATTGCTCGTCGGGTTGTGCGCAACCTTTACGCCGTGCTTGCTCATTATTTCTATCTCCCTTTTTGAAGCCCACGTAGAGTGTGCAGCAACTACATTAGGTCCGAGGAAGCCTATCCTCTCGAGGTACTCGAAGGGCGCAGCTCCTTTCTCCTTCTTTGAATTTTCAACCTCCTCCCTGGTTTCTGCAATGTGAATGTGTATTCCTGTGCCGCACCTGTCTGCGAGTTCCTTTGTTCTAACCAGCAATTCCTCAGAGCACGTGTACGGAGCATGGGGACCGAAAAATGCTCTGACCCTGCTTCCCTCGGCACTGTACTTCTTTATGTTCTCCTCGACCTGTCTCAGCGCTGCTTCTGTTTTGCCCTCGCCGCCGAAATCGAACATTGCATGCGAAATAACTCCCCTTATACCGGATTCGTTAATGCTCTTCGCAACCTCGTCTAGGAAGAAGTACATGTCGTTGAAGCAGGTTGTTCCGCTCTTAATCATCTCCACGCAGCCGAGCAAGGAGCCTGCATAAATGTGCTTTGCCTCCAGCTTGCCTTCTATCGGCCAGATTTCGTCTCTCAGCCAGTCCGTCAGCGGCACATCGTCAGCAGTGCCACGGAAGAGCGTCATTGCAAGGTGCGTATGTGTGTTTATCAAACCAGGCATCACTATTTTTTTGCTAGCGTCGATAACAATGTCTGCTTCACCCTTTATGCTCTCCCCAACCTCCACAATTCTGCCACCGTCTATCGCAACAGAAAAGTTCTTCAATATCCTCCGCCGATTGTCCATTGTTACGACGATGCCGTTCTTGATTAGAATGTCCATGCTTTAAAGGGATATCCTAAACCTAAATAAAAGTTGTGGTATCATGCTGGTAATTCCTGCCCTCGATTTGAAAGATAAAAAATGCGTTCGTTTAATTCAGGGCGACCCTGAAAGAAAAACAATCGAACTTGAAAATCCTCTTGAGATAGCAAAAAACTGGGAAAGCCTTGGAGCGCCTCGCCTGCACCTCGTTGATTTAGACGGTGCGATAGGCGGCACGAGAAAGAATGAGTCGATTGTAAGAGAGATTATCGGAGAGCTTACCATACCTGTGCAGTTTGGGGGAGGGATAAGAAGCCTCGAGGATGCACGGCTTTTCCTGGACGCCGGAGCCGCAAAGGTCGTCCTCGGTACCATAGCGATTCAAAAGCCTGAAATAATCGAAAAACTAGCAGAGAAATACGGTAGAGAAAGGATAATCATTGCCCTAGATTCGAGGAACGGCAGGGTCGTGATTAAGGGCTGGACTGAAAGGACAGGGATAAAAGCTGCAGAAATTGTTAGGAAATTTGAAAAAAATGCGAGCGAGGTTCTGTTTACCAATGTGGACGTGGAGGGGATGATGAAGGGCATTGATGAAAAGGCAGTAAAAGAGATGGTTGACTCTACTTCTCTCGGAGTAATTGTTTCTGGCGGCATTGCCTCTCTCAAAGATATCGAAAAAATTAAGAAGTTCGGCGCTAAGGGCGTCGTAATAGGCTCTGCCTTGTATACCGGAAAGATAAATTACAGAGAGGCGCTGAGTGCTGGAATAGGGCAATAAGTTTAATATGGCTGAAAATTCTTGACTAATAAATGGAGAATACATATGCGCACCTCAACCATAGCTCGAAAAACAAAGGAAACTGACGTAAAGCTCTCGCTAAACATCGACGGCAGGGGAAATTACAACATACGTACAGACATAAAATTCTTTAACCATCTTTTGTCCAGTTTTGCGAAGCACGGCTCATTCGATTTGAAGCTAAAAGCGAGTGGAGACAACGAGCACCACGTTGTTGAAGACGTCGCTATCGCTCTGGGCGAGGCATTTAAAAGAGCATTGGGTAGCAAGCGGGGCATTCGCAGGTTCGGTTTTGCGATTGTTCCGATGGACGACGTTCTCCTGCTCAGCGCCATCGACATTGGTGGAAGAGCGTACTCTTCAATAGGCGTGAAATTCAGGCGCAAGAAAATCGAGGACTTAAGCGCTGAGATGATTTCCCACTTCCTGGCGACTTTTGTCTCTGAGAGCAGAATAAACCTGCATGCAAAGCTGCTCGAAGGCAGGAACGAGCACCACATAGCTGAAGCATTATTCAAATCTCTGGCGCTCTCGCTGAGAGACGCGTGCACGATAGCGGGCAGAGGAATACCGAGCACGAAGGGAGTGGTTTAGCCCCCTGCTTTCTAAGTCAAGACAACATGTAGTATAGGGGAAAATTTTTATACAATAAAAATAACGTAATACTTAAATAAAATATATGCGACGTAGCATTAGTGCTAACTTGGAGGTAGAGAGACGAAGAACAAAATATACAGTAGGGCTATAATTGCAATTGCCATTGCAGTGATTTTCATTAGTTTTGGGTGTTTGAGTAGTGAGACAGATAGTACTAAAAAAGAGTACGAAAAGGTCACTGACATGCATATTGATGTCAATATAAAAAGTTTGAAGGAAGAAAAGGGAATGAAGAGTTATTTAGTATATTATAGCGATGTGGTAAATGCATTTCTGGGGGGAGAAAATTTCGAAGTATTCGCTTCCATTACGATTTATTGCACCAATCAAACACGCGGGGGTATGAGCCAACATCCTGATTACATTTATCTTGAAAGTATAAAAAAAGGAACTAACATTTCAAATGCGAATATTATAAGGGTGGATGTTCTGGGTTATTACAACATTTTGGAACATTTGAAGCAAAACTTCAGTTTTTATGAGTATGTGAAAGATTATAAGTATATGGAAGAAGGAAAAGGATATAGGCGAATACGTGATAACTATCCTCCTCCAATCGTTATAGCCAGAGCTGAAATTAAAGACCCTGACAGTCCTTGTTATGAGGACTACCAAATTCCGATTACAAATAAAACTTTTAGAAAAATGCTTGACACGGACGCTTATGCTTTCAATATTACTGTTGTGTTGATTGATGGGAGAATATTTAATCATACTACCGTAAGGACTTCTATACTTAATGCTGGAGTTGGATGTCGAATTCCAAAAGCATTTCGTATCGGAGGAGAATGGATACGTGCAGAGGAGATGATATTAAATTTAACCGAAAGTGACGTGAAGGAGACATATCCGTCGTGCCTCCAATGGTACAAATGGCTAAAAATAGATAAGTATTGGAAGGCTGAATACAAAAGAGCAGAGGAGGCACTGGAAAAAGAAAAGGGTATCGAGAAACCGACGCTTTAAAATCAATTTTTAAATTTGCCATACAACTAGATAAGAGGTGGTAAAATGGAGGAAGATGTTTTTTGTCCAACATGCGGAAATAAACTTGAGATAAAAGGCAAGAGAGGCAGACGTTTAACAAAAATCACGGTGGGGGCCAGAGAAGGAGAGCCTGATTTTGAAAAGAAATGTTCAAAATGTGGTGTCGGTTTGTACATGTATTTTGAACAGTAATAGAGTACATCGCGTCATAGTAACAAACAGTTTATAAGTGTAATCTTTATTAGCCTCGCCACTTCTCCCCTGTCCTCTCGCCAAACTTTTTTAAATGTTAAACAAAGATGTTCTAGTTAGGTGAGCTGATGATTGATTCTGATGCAAACAGATTGGCTCATGAAATTCTAAAAGAGCACAAAAATAAAATTAAGGGAACGGGCATAGCGGCAATTGACATAGAGGAAAGGAAGATACTCGAAGTCGTAAAGGAGAGCGAGACTCTGTCTTTGCTCCAGAAGCTGAGCAAGGAATATTCAAACCGCAGGATTTATCTTCTGAAAACCGACGCCAAAAGTCCTGTTGTCTGGTCGAGATGATGGAGTACAAGTACTCTGATGGCATGCCCTTAGCACCTGTCGAGATTGTAAATCCTTTCAACAACTCTCGAACGAAGCAGCTTGCCCTCGTAGATTCTGGCTCGGACTGGTGTTCTCTGCCTAAGGAACTGTGGGACAAGCTTGAGTTCAAAGAGCTGGGGTTTTTAGAGCTGGGAACTCCATTGGGATGGTACGAGGCTGGTTTTACTTGGTGCAAGATAAAGCTCGCTGGCAAAGAGATTTCTGTGGAAGTCCACTACAGCCTTGCTCCTGAAATTTTAATTGGGCGAAATGCTATGAAGCATTTTGTGATTACCTTCGACGGCAAGAGGGAAAAGCTTGAGATAAAGGATTAAATCACTTTTCTGGTGACAAAAAAATGGAACTAGAGAAAGTCATTACTATTACTGAGATGAGCCTCAGCGTGGACTTCGCTCTGGTAAAGCATAAATCTGAAAAGAGCCCGATGTTAGAGCTGCAAGGCACCGCTGCCGAAGAAGTATTAGTAATGTGAGAGGGCGTCTCTCGCTTTTTAGCCCTATGCCCTCTCACCTATCCAAACAAAAGTTTTATACTTAGCAAGATAGACTATTGGACATGGGGAAGTTTTTCAAAGAAACACTCGGCTATGAAGAAACCTTATTCCAGGATGAGAGGTACTTCGACTTAGACTATATACCCAAGGACTTCAACTACCGCGATGCCCAGCTGCGGAGCATAGAGATGTGCCTGAGACCTGCGCTTCGAGGAGGGAGACCGCTCAATGCCAGACTTATCGGTCCGCCCGCAACCGGAAAGACAACTGCAATAAAGCTGATGTTCAGTGAAATTAGGGAAAAAACAGACAGGGTAGCCTGCGTGCATGTGAACTGTCAGATACATGCTTCGAAATTCGCTGTTTTTTCACAGGTGCATAAAGAAGCTCTCGGGCACTTGCCCCCGGAAACAGGAGTTCCTTTCCCAAAGGTTTATGAAGCGATATTCAAGAAGCTTGCAAAGGAGAACAAAAGTTTAGTTGTAGCTCTGGACGATATGAACTACTTATTCTACGACAGGCATGCAAATGAGATAATCTATGATGTACTGAGGGCACATGAGGTATTTCCTGGAGCAAAAACCGCAGTTTTTGGAATCCTATCGGACGTGGACTTTAACTACAAGCTGGACGCTAAAGTGAGCTCAACCTTCAGGCCCCAAGAGATTTTTTTTCAACCTTACACCAAAAGCGAAATAGTGAGCATACTAAAAGACAGGGCAAAATCCGGATTTTTCCCTAGAGTAATTTCTGACAGGGTTGTAGAAAAGGTGGCTGAGTATGCATTTTCGCAGGCAGATTTGAGGGTAGGAATCGAATTGCTGAGGAAGAGTGCGCTAATCGCAGAATCAGAAGCTTCCAGAAAAATAAAGGAGGAGCACGTAGAGAAAGCCTACGGCAACGCCAGGCTCGTAAATCTGAAATATCTGCTGAAGTCTCTGAATCCGGAGGAAATAGAATTGGTAGAGCTACTAGCAGGGAGCGAGAGAATAGACTCCGGCAGACTTTACGAAGCCTTCAAGAAAAAAACCAAGCAGAGCTACACCAAGTTCTACAGAATTTTGGACAAGTTGGAATCTGTCAGACTCGTAGATACCAAATTCACAGGCAAGGGGAAGAAAGGGAGAACGAGGAGTATACTGCCTCGGTACGAAAAAGCTGAAATACTGAATGCTCTCGGTAAGTGATATGAAGGTTGTAGTTCTCAGGCTAGGGCACCGCTACATAAGAGACAAGCGCATCTCAACGCACGTAGCGCTTGTAGCCAGAGCATTTGGGGCTAATGGAATCGTGATGTCTGCAAGGGACGAAAGCATCGAGGAAAGCGTTCGTAAAATTACAGAGAGGTGGGGCGGAGATTTTTTTGTCGCCTGCGAAGACTGGAAGAAATTTATAAAATCTTGGAACGGCATAATAGTGCACCTTACTATGTACGGCATTCCGATAGACGAGACAGTCAAAGAAATAAGAAAAGCAAAGAAAGACATTCTGGTAGTCGTGGGCTCGGAGAAGGTCCCCGGGGAGATATTCAAACTTGCGAATTATAATGTTGCAGTTGGAAATCAGCCGCACAGCGAGGTTGCTGCTCTTGCAATTTTTCTGGACAGATTCTTTGGGGGGGAAGAGCTAAAGAAGAAATTTGAAGGAAAAATGAAAATCCTGCCTTCAAAGGACTCAAAAAAGGTTTTTTCCCCAAAAATTTAATAATTAGTTGCGACAATATATACAATTGCCAAGCAACAAGTTGCTTGGCAAGCCAGTTCAGACTTACGTCTTCACTGGGGGCGCATTCATTGAACAACGGAAAATCTGTTTTGAGCGATAAAGAGGCAAAGCAGTTTTTGCAAGAGATAGTAGGTGAAGAAGGGTTAGATGTGGTCAGGGCTCTCATCGACAGGGAAGCAACCGATGAGGAGCTTGCAGAAGAAACTGGACTAAAACTGAATATGGTCAGAAAAATGCTTTACAAGCTCTACGACTACAGGCTGGCATCTTACGTAAGGACCAAGGACAAGGAAATCGGATGGTACATTTATACCTGGAAGTTAGACTTGACCAGGGTTTTTGAAATACTCGCAGTGCGAAAAAGGAGAATTTTAGAAGAACTGGCCAAGAAACTGGAATTCGAAACCACGCACGTATTTTTCGGCTGCAAGAAGGACAACTCGAAGGTTCCATTCGATATAGCCAGCGAAACGAATTTTAAGTGCCCGCAGTGCGATGCGATAATGGACTTTGCAGACAACAGCGGTACTGTCGCTAGCTTAGAAGAGGAAATAACCCGACTCAAGAAGGAGATTAAAAGCTATTAGTAAGCTGCTTGGGGGTGTCGGCGGAAGTTGGTCATTCGTCCCGGCAATCCAGAAAAGCTTGACCAACGACGCTGACATATGGGCCCGGGCGGATTCGGACCGCCGACCTCCACGTTGTAAGCGTGGCGTCATAACCACTAGACCACGAGCCCATATAACCCTTTCTTTAGAAAGTAGAAAGGTCTATCACCCCAAAGAAAATTTTTAACGATTGTAATTTTTTCCCGAGGGCTTTTATGGGGGGAGGGGACCTATGGGATGAAATAGAAAAGTAGTAATTTTCCTCCCATAGGCGTAGGTATAGTTGCAATCTTATAGTATATAAGTTTTACTGAGCGTCGGGGACGCTCGCCTAGAGAAAGATCATCCGACGCTGATAGAAGCAGAGGAACGAAACGAGCATGGAAGAACAAGGATTTTGCGTTTGGCGGGGCGTGGAAAGGTATTTAAACTTTAGTTTCCATATGGATACTTTAGTTTATGGTGATGATATGCTGTTCCGCAGGTATCTGGAAATGCTTCTCGGCTCGAAAGTCAAGGTCAAGGTGCTCAGAACGCTATGGAAGCACAAAGAGAAGGAGTTCACGATAAGGGAGCTGGGAAGCTTTCTGAAAATATCCCACATGGGCATCAGAAAAGTCCTGGCGGACCTGGAAAGAGCTAACGCTGTTAAAATAATGGCTGTTGGAAGGTCCCATACGATTAAGCTCAATAAAGAAGGTTATGCCGCAGCCATCGTAGAAAAAATTTTCAGGCTTGAAGAGGAAACCTTGGGCGAGCTGCTCAAAATGCTCAAAAAAAAACTGTGCATGCCGGAAGTGAAATCCGCTACTCTTTTCGGGAGCGTTGCGCGGGGCGAAGAATCGCCATTCAGCGATGTTGACATTTTCATATTAACCAACGAAAGAGAGAAAGTAGAGAAGGCAGTTTTGCAGCTCCAGAGGGAAGTCGCGCTGAAGTTCGGAAACGCTCTAGCGCCTTACTACCTCTCGGAAGACGAATTCGTTAAAAAGAAAGACACGCCAGCAGTAAGACAAATCCTCCGCAGCCACGTGCTCATATGCGGAAAACCCTTGGGGTGAGACAGTGGCAATGAGAACAAGACATGTAGATAAATCGCTCTTCAGAAACTATCTGAAAAAAGCTGGAGAAAGCCTTGATAGCGCAAAAGAGTGCCTGGAAAAAGGAAGGTGGAATTCAGCGGTGATTAATGCGGTGCACTGCGGAATAAGCGCCTGCGATGCTCTTACCGTTTTCAAGATAGGCGTGAGGCATGCGGGAGAAAGGCACGAAGATGCCATCACGCTGCTCGAGAGCCTAGAGCTTCCGAAAGACGTTTTATCGAGCAAGGGGAGGCAGCTGAGCAGGCTGCTTGGAATAAAGAACGCGGCGGAGTACGAAGAAAGGCTGATGGATGAGAGCGAGGCGAGGGAGGCTGTGAGGGATGCGGAAAGATTCTTCAGATGGGTCGAAGAGCTGTTGAGCGCATGAGTTTTAAGAGCATCAGCTAAGCTTATTCTCATATTTCCTCAACCATAGCCGAATGCTTGGAAAAGGAGCATAAAAAGCAGAGACCACTTTTTAGATATGTTTCATAGGGGTTTAGTTAACGGTTGCACTATGTTAGGTTATGTTTTGTGTGGAATGGTAATAAGAAAAAGCGACGGGCTGGCGAGGAAGGGGGATGTTGATGCAAATGCCTCAGTCGTATACATGCCTATGTTTCTTGACGACCGTCTTATTACTAGCGCTACAGCATGGAGTGAACTTCTTTCCTTCAGTAGGAGTACTACTGTTGGTCGTTTTGGGTTTGCAAAGCAGGGCACTCCAACCTCAATTGAATTAATTATTACTTCAGATGGTGATTATAGTGGCGGTAATACGTGTCAATTTCGGTTATATAATGTTACTAACGCTGTCGTTGTTTACACATTTCCGGCTACAGCAGTTCCGCAAGTTTTCCTGAGTTCAGGAGATATTAAAGCAAGCCTTCCTGCAACAGAAAAAACATATCGCTTTGAAGGGATTAATACAGTTGCTGCAAAATCTGAAGAGTTGCTATATGCAATTCTTAAAATAACTTATTAGGAGTTGAGAAAAAATAGATAATATCAACACGATGCTCGGTTTTGGGCATAAAGGTGCGTGCGCTTTAATTTTATACGAAAACCGTTATCTTCAAGGAATTTCTTTAGTATTTGGATGTTGGTAACGTTCTGGTGCACCTCTACAACCATATATCTGATTTTTTTGAGATATTCTTTTGGAGTGCTTACTAGGATCTCATACTCTACGCCTTCGCAGTCCATCTTTAGAAAATCGCATCTTTCTATCTTGTTGGATTCAAAAATGTCTTTTAGAGTGATGCAATTAACAGCAATACTGTTGCTCGGTTCATTGTACTTTTCATTTATGCTATGGCAGCCAGGATTTTCTTTATTCAGGAATAATTTTCCTTTCCCCCTTTCGCTGGCAACGGCAAGCTTAAATGGAAGGATCCTTCCTTCAAGCCGATTCAGAGTTATATTCTCCTTTAGAAGCTCAAAATTTTCTGAAAATGGCTCATAGCTATACACCTTGGCATTTGGATTCTTGCTTGCTATAAATACTGAAAAAACGCCGATGTGCGCCCCGATATCAATAACAACCGACGCATTCTCTAGTGAGGCGGCATTGTCTGAATATTCCTTTAAGACATACGTCTCATTTACTATAAAGAAATCCCACTTGTTCCTTCTCACTTTATATTTAGTGCCGTCTCTTAAACGATAAATTATGTGTTTGTCTTTTGGCGATATGCGATACAGAAAAAAATCCAATAATCCGCTGTACCAGTTCTCATATAATCTTATTACTTCCGGACCATACCTTAATTTTCTCAAGATGTATGTGGTGGTATCCTTTCTGAAAAACCCTTTCTTTAAATCCTTCGACCAAGCTTTGCTTATCTCTGAGTGCGTTTTCATCCCAACCATGAGAAAATATTTATGAGCAAATATATAAAATGGTCGGTGCAGGCTAATCGTTGAAAAACTATATAATCCCCTTCTCCTGCATGCGCTGAATGATTCTGTCGAGCAACTCCTCCTCACCTTGGATGATGTCAAGCGGTCTCAGACACTTCCAGCAGGTGTCGGCGTTGGGCGGGTTTATCTCTTGGCAGATGGGGCAGCGCCTCGGCTTTCCGTCTTGCTCCTCTTTCCTCATCTCCTTCAGCCCGTAGGCGCCGAGCAGGGTCGCATCCAAATCCCTGCCGGACAAGTGAACATAGATGCGGGGCATCCTCGAGCCCTGCGCCCAGCCGAAGTGCTGGCAGAGTTGCGCCTCGGTCATGATTTTCGCTAGGTGCGTCGCCCTGGAGTGCCTGAAGACGTAGGGGTAAATCCTCTTGTCAGGGAAATATTTCGCATTCATCTGGCATATCCTGCGCAAGCCATCGTAGCTCAATCCCGCCTTCTCCTTCTTGCAGTAGTGCACAACGAAGAGGGGGGCGCTCATCTCCTTCTTGCGTGGATGGATGCCCAACCACTGCTTTAGATATGGGGTCGAAATCGTGCCCCTCACGCGCCTGAAGCCAGTCTTCGTGCCGCTCGGGATTCTTACGGTGTAGCTGTAGTCGTCAAAGGGGGTGTTTTGGATTCTGAGCTTCAGAAATTCGTGCGGTCTAGGTCCTATGTCATAGAGAAAGGAAAAGAGCGCCTTGTTGCGCACCGATGGCATCTTTTCGATTGCTTGCAGAATCTCCTCCTCTGTCAGGACGTCTTCCGGCGCAATTCTGTCTCGATATTTGACAGAGGTAGTGAACCAGCTCACTTCTGGTGGGTACTGCTTTCTCTCGCAACCCCTGAGCCACTGGAAGTATCTCTTCAGATGCTCCTTCTTCTTGCTCTTTGTTCCGGGCTTGAAAGGTTGCCTTTCGAGCCAAGCGAGCGCCCTAATTATGTCGTCCTTGGTGCAAGCCTCAAAATCCTTTCCAAGCACTTCAGAGAACTGCCTCAGATTAATCTGATATTTCGTGAGAGTTTCGGTTGCACTGCCCACGGCTGCGAGCTCTGAAATGAATTTCTCAACGCTCAAGATTCTGCCTCCATAGACAGCCTCCCCGAACGCAGCTATCTATCTTTTCCGAGAGCGTTGGAAAAGTAATAGAGTATTGGTACGTACTCCGTTCGCTTAGCGTCGGGGACGGGATTTGAACCCGTGCGGTCAAAAGACCATCAGCTTAGCAGGCTGACGCCATACCAGGCTTGGCTACCCCGACATTATTCACACCTCATCTCGAAAAATAACATTGTAAAACTTGCGAGAGCAGCGAGCAATTTGGTGGGTCTCGGCAGAGGAGCACTCGTTCAGAATGAACGAAGGCATGAGCGACTCTCGTGCCCTCGCTCTTTCAGAGCGAATGCGAAGAGCGTAGCGATGAAGCACTCGTTCCGAAGGAACGAAGGCATGAGCGATACTCGTACCCTCGCTTCTACGAAGCGAATGCGACGAATGCTGAGAAAAGTGGCGGGCACGCATGAAGGTGGAAGCCTATCCCAGAGGCTAGTTGTCCAAGTTTTGAACTCCATCCCGTTGCCCTACCAGCACCAGCTGTCCTGCCTACCGCTGCTTCCTTCCGGACCTAACGGGTTCAGCAGATTAGACAACTTTACCTCGGCCCTCCGGCCGAAACGGTTGTGCCGCCAATCCGGTAGGACGAGACTTCAATGCCAAAACTTGGGCTAACCTATGTTCAAGGACTCGCCCTCCAGACTTCAACCCCTGCATATCGGCGATTTCAGGTTACAGGGGACGTCGAACCCCCCGGTCTAGCCCGCCGATACTAATAAAGCATCGCATTGTATTTTAAGCTTATGCACAAATTTCTGTCTCCACAGTTATAAAGACTGGTCCTCTAACATCGATGCTTTTACTGCGAGCAGTTATGTATCGCAGGGCGACGTCCTCCAGTTTGAGGTTTATATCGCTCAGGCTGCGGACGATAGAAACTCTTGTCGTTATCTTATCTTTTCCGACTAATAAACCTTCCTCAATTTCGTGCGCAGCTAGGTGCGCTATTCCGTCGATATATCTCAGATTCTGTAAGGAAGCTGATACCCCCTTTGCTCTGATATCTTTTAAACCTTCTGGAGGAACGCCGTATATATTGCTCTCGAAAACGTAAACCTCGTTGAAAGCTGCAGGTCCGAGAAGTTTTTTGTCTTTCTCCCTCTCTACCAGTTTAACCTCAACTTCTGCGCCAAGGACTTCTCCAGAGTAGACCGTAAATTCGCATGGACTGTTTTCACTGCCGTACTTCTTCGCAGCCTCGACTATTTTTTTTGCAATGACACGCCCTTCCTTTGAAGCAGGTTTTTTGTCTATCCTCAGCAGCGAGGCTATTTCTTTGTCGCTCATTCGCCACTCGGCATAGAACTGAGGATAAACCATATCCCTCACGTCTTTGTACCCGTGCAGAACCATTGCCAGCCTCTCGATGCCCAAGCCGAGATTCATGACCGGAAATTCAATTTTGTATCTGGAGAGCGCTACCGGTGAGTAAATCCCAAAAGTTGCAAGCTCAACCCAGCCAGAATTTGCATTGTATCCATAAACCTCGGTTTGCGTATCCGGGGTATAGTACTTTGAGCGCTTCTCATCCAGCTTGAACTTGAGCTTCTCAAAGCCAAAGCTGCTCAGCAGTCCTTCTGCAACTGCTTTGCCGTCCTCGACGCTTACCTCCTCATTAACAACAACGCAGGATGCAGAGTGATGCGTTCGCAGATGCGTTGCATCCTCTCTCTGCTCCCTCCTGAAGCACCTGTCCACAGAGAACAGTTTTATTGGAAACGGTTTTCTGCCTATAAGTTTCTCCAGCGTTAAAAACCAGCCGCTGGTCATGTGCGAGCGCAAAGTTACCCTGCTCGACTCGGGTTCAAGTGCCCTGAATTCTGGAAAAACTTCATTGATAATTTTTGTAGCTAAGATATCGTCTATGTTTAAAGAGTCTGCAATTTTATAGATTAAGTCATCGCCGCCGAACTCTCCTTTCTTGTATCTGTGCAAAAGCTCCTGCAGGCTTTCTTTGTTAACGCTGATTCCAAGCTTTTTTATCTCCTCAATTTTCTCGCCGCTCAGCCCAACGTCAGGTCTTGGCAAGCCCCCTAAATAGTAGCACCTGTCCAAAACCGCAGTAGCCTCTGAGCCGAACTGCCTTCTAACTTCCTTGTCCTCTATGAAAATTGGATTAACCACTTCTTCGAATCCGAGCTTGAGATAAGCTTCTCTAAGCTTTTGAACAGTTTGAAAAAGCACGTGCGGTTTGCCAGATGGAATTTTCGCAACAGGATATTTTGCTTCACTTTTTTCAGGAATAAGAGCTTTCGTTTCCAGCCAGGTTTTATCAAAATCCTTCCTCGCCTTCTCTGCTATCTCCTTGCTATTCCATTTCCCCAAGTTTTGCACCCTCCAGCTTTTTTTCCAGTTTTGTCAGCTTTAATGCAAGCGTAACCTCGCCTCTGGTTTTTTCAAGCAAAATTCTCGCAACGTCCTGCTTCCTTCGTATCGGGATTATTGCGCTCGGATAGTCGAATGCCATTATTTCATGAAATATCTCGTCCATCAGGTCTATGAAGTGCTCAACTTCCTTGAAATCGTCCTTCCTTATCACGTCCAGAATGTAGCGGCGCAGTTCGCCAATCGAATCAGCGAGACCCAGAACATAAGATTCTGAGGGAATGCCGAGCTCGAGTGGCGTGGGTATCCTCTCTTTCTTCAGAAAAGCGTAAGTGAGCACCGCCTCGCTGTACTCCTGAAGCGCCTCCTGCAAAAAGCTGAATGCCATATCTTCGCTGCTCAGCTTGGATACCATGGCTTTTGAATTCTGAATCAGGACTCTCGCTTCCTCATAGTTCTCCTTGTGCATCTCCCTCATAGCCTTGGTGGAAATCCTTCGAATTTCTCTTGCGCTCGCAAATACTTCCTCTCTCCTCTTGTCCTTCTCGTCCAGCTCTTTTTTTATCTCGTTTATAATTCCATTCAAATTCATGCTCTCTACTTTCCATAATCTGCTATATTACTTTTTTCAATTAAAAATTCCTCGAGAAATCCCAAGCCCCTCTCGTTCACAGCTCCGACATGCAGAGTCAGCCTAAAAACTCCCCTCGCATTCGAATAGTCTCGCACAGCCTGCTTTATACCTCCTCTGTCAAAGTCGTACCAGGTGTACTCGTTGGAATCGTAAGGCATGGTGGCATTCGAAGTATCTATGTAGTAATAGTAATAAACGTAACCGAATTTTTTTCTGAGGTACTCGTTAACTTCGTAAGAAGTTTTCCATCCAGGAGCTGCGAAATAAGAAGGAAACCGCAGGCCAGAAGCCTCGAACTCATATCTCGAAACATTGAGCAGCAACTCTGCCTGCTCCACATCGATATCGAACTCGAACTTCTTCAGGGGCTCTTCGTGGACATAGCCGTGAACGCCAAGCAGGTATCCTTTTTCCTCTAACTTTTTTAATTTTCCAACAAACTCAGGATATTTGTGCAGCGGCGTAGCATTGCCGTGGTTGGGAATTACGAATAGAACAACTTTCGAGTAGGCATTGGGATATTTCTCGAGTATGTTTAAAATCTCCTCAAGCTTTTCATACCCATAGCCCGGGGATACATCGTGAATCTCTACCCAGAGCTGCGCTGGCTGCGCATCTATTTCGATCTTGTCAATTCCATGCGAAGTTGTATGCAAAAAAATTACTATGGATTTAAAATTTACGGCAGCTAAAACGATAACTATCGCAAGAAGCAATATCCTCTTCATGCTTTCACCAGCAGGACTACCTTGCTGTCTTTTGCATAATCTTTTATTTTGTAGCTTACTTCGCTGCCAAGAACTCTTGCAAACTCATAAACTTCCTCGAAGGTAGGCATGTGGCTGCGCTCCAACCGCTTCCTCGAGTAGCCGACGTGCACGTAACCTTTCGGTTCTATATAATCTGGATTCGCTCTCTCTACAAGCTTTGAAAATTTTTCTGGATGCTCCAGATTGTATCCTCTCACCAGCGTTATTCTAACGACCTTTTTAGAGCTGTGATTTCTGAAAATATCTATACTTCTGTTCAACCTCCCCCATCCGTCCTTCAGCTGCGGAGCATTTATTTTTTTGTAGAGCTCTCTGTCGTAAGCAATGAGCGATAGGTAGAGCTGCGTTGGTCTAACTCTCTCCAGCCTCTCAGGATTCTGACCGTTTGTAACCAGAAAAGTAGTGAAGCTGCGTTTGTGAAACTCGTTTATCAGCTCGTCTATATAGGGGTAAGTGGTCGGCTCTCCTGCGAGAGAAATCGCAGCATGGCGGGGTTTGTGCGCCTCCTCTACCAGCTTTCTATCAATTTTCTCCCCCCAGTAGCTGCTGAGTAGCGTGCGCTGCTTCTCTATCGCTTTTTCAACGATAAACGAGGGCTCATCTACCTCAAAATCCATTTGATTGCCAAGAGTATGCTCTATTGGACGCCAGCAGAATACGCATCTGTGCTGGCACCACGCAACGCTCGGCGTCATCTGAAGGCAGCGGTGGCTAGCAATGCCATAGAATTTCGATTTATAGCAAGCTCTATTGCGCATCAACTTTTCCTTCGTCCAATGGCATACTTTAACTGCGGAATGGTTACCGACAATGCGGTAGCCCTGCTTCTCAAGGAGGCCTCGAATTTTCTCATCCATGCGTTATATTTATTTGCATTTATAATAAATACCGCTTATTTTTTCTTTGGCGCATGCAAAAATTTCTGCACAAGCTTAATGCACTCTGCTAGAGCTTTGCTTACGCTATTGCCTCTCCCTTTCGCCCCAGCTGCACCTGCGTGTCCGCCCCCGCTTCCGTTTATGAATTCTCCGATTTTCGGCGTTATATCTCTCCCCAGACCAATGCCAGTTTTTTTGATAAAATTCGAGGATGCTCTTGCGCTTATCTGTATCTCATTTTTTCTAACCGAGCCCACGAAGGCACAGGCTGCGCCGAGAAGTACGAGTGCTCTTGCAGCAGAGGCGCCGAATGAATTGACTTCGGAAGTTACTAAAACAAAATCCATAACCCTGTAGAGCTCCATCCTCTGCGCAGCCTTTAGGTGCGCTATTTTCTGGAAACGTCTTCTGAGACTTCTAAAAGAGACGCTGCTCTTTCATAGTCAGCATTCGTCTTCTCCAAAATTTCATTTACTTTTTTGATTGTTTTTCGAGTTGCGAATTTCAAGTGTGCAGAATCTGCGAGGATGCCTATCAGCAAGGCAAATCCTATTCTGCCGCTAATTTTTAACTTCATTTTTTTCAAAATAGTATAGACGATTTCAGAGCTGGAAGAAGCTCTCTCGTCGCCGAAATAAAAATCTGCAATATCTTTTGTATCTGCGTGAGGGGCGTGGTGGTCGATTACAGCTATTTTTCCGGCGTGCTTCTTAATCTCGGCATCGAGAGGTGCAATCTGCTGGAGAGTTGCAGTATCCACTAAAATAATGAGCTGGGCATCAAGCTTGGGATTTATTACTGCCTTCTCGGAAAATTCTTTGAGGACCTGTCTTGCTGATTTGCAAATGCTGCCGGCGGCGCCGATCGTAATCGTCAAGCCTGGATTCAGGATGCCAAGAGCTTCCTTGAGAGCTATTGAGCTTGAGATAGCGTCCAAGTCAGAATTTTGGTGGGATAAAATGAGCACTCTGCCAGAAAATTTTTTCAAGTAGTTGAGGAAAGCTTGCATAGTGCTAATTTTTTGAGCGAGGGAATAAAAAGTTATGCAAAGGTTTTGGCTTAAAGCAGTCAGTAAAAATAGCAAAACCCAAAGTCTTAAATAGTTGAAATACGAGTATATACTTATGATGAAATTTGTCAACAGACAGCCTGAGCTGAAATTTTTTGAAAATAAATACCTGTCCAATAACGCAGAGCTTATTATACTTTATGGAAGGAGAAGAATAGGGAAAACGGAGCTACTTTTACAATTTATCAAGAACAAAAAAGCCCTCTACTTTCTTGGCAGACTGGAATCAAAAAAAGATACTATAAAAAGATTCAACTATCTGTTGATTGATTTTTTCAAGGACACAGAACTTGTCAAAACCTCTCTAAAAGATTTTGATGATATTTTTGGCTACCTGGCCGAGAAATCAAAAAAATCAAGGCTTGTTGTTGTGATGGATGAATTTCCTTTTATAATAGAAAAATTTCCAGAAGTTATTTCAGTGTTACAGGACAAATGGGATTCTTTGCTCAAAGAAACAAAGATCATGCTTGTTCTCTCAGGCTCGTCGGTAAGCATGATGGAAAAATATGCTCTAGACTACAAAAGTCCTCTCTATGGAAGAAGAACAGGTCAGTGGCTGCTCGATAAATTAGGTATAGAGTGTTTGAAAGAATTTTTGCCTTATTCGATTCAGGACTTGGTTCTTGTTTATTCTTGCCTGGATACGATTCCTGGCTACTTGGTAAAATTTTCACCAGAAGTTGATGTATGGAGGAATATAAAAGATAAAATCCTGAGCAAAGGTGAGTTTTTGTATGATGAAGTGGAAGTTTTGCTGAGAGAGGAGCTGAGAGACCCTTCAAATTATATGTCTATAATCTCCTCCATTGCCGGTGGCACAACAACGTTCAACGAAATCTACACCAGAACACAACTGGATAAAAGTCTGCTCTCGAAATATCTCTTTATCCTGGAAAAACTCGGAATAGTAGAAAAAATTGTTCCAGTAACGGAAACTTACAAGGGAAAGCTGAAGGCAAAAGGCGCCCTTTACTTTTTGAGAGATAATTTCTTTGATTTCTGGTTCAAATTTGTGTATCTCAATAAGCAACAATTGGAAGCAGGAAAAACAGAGCTCGTTCTGGAAGACATCAGAAATAATGATTATGTCGCAAAAAAATTTGAGCTGTTTGTTAAAGAGGCTGCTCCCAAATTGAGAATTATGGAAATAACGAGAATCGGTAAATGGTGGCACAAAGATAAAGAAATAGACATAGTTGCTTTGAATGAAAAAACAAAAGAAATTCTATTTTGTGAATGTAAATGGCAGGACAGGGTGAACGCAGAAAAAGTTTTGCAGGAATTGAAAGAAAAAGCAGAATTTGTTGATTGGAATAAACAGGGAAGAAAAGAATACTATGCAGTATTTGCGAAAAGTTTCAATAAAAAAATAAAAGAAAAAAATATTTTTTGCTTTGACTTGAGAGATTTAGAAAATTTGAAATCTTTGGGCAAAGGAATAAAAAGTTATGTAAAAAGTTACTGTGTTGCACAATAGGGAAGCGATGCTGTTTCTGAGGGATAGAAAGAAGCTGACGCCATAACCCTTTTTAAAAGCTCATTTTCTTATTTCGCTTTTAATTATTTTAATTACATTTACTCTGTTCTTTATCTTCCTATTCCTGTCAAGCCAGCTTTGAAATTGAGCCCAACCGTTGTCGTACTCCTTTATCCCACATACAACAAATTGTACATTTTCTTTGTATCGGTTTACATATCTGTCAAGTTGCCCCTTCGCCCTATCGCAATCAGCAAGCGCAAAGTTAAATTTTAGTTCTATTGGGATTTTATCACTCACAATTATATCTGGGTTTTCGTCTCCGCTCTCTTTTTTGACTACTCCTTTTCCAAACTTTTTCTGCAGTAATAAAAATAAATCTTTTTTAAATTGTTCATGTCCATACAAGTCGCGAGGTTTCCAGTTGTTTATCACTTTACGAACATTAGACTCATTGGGTCTGAGTATTTCAGTTCTCCCCTTGACCATTTTGGCTACTTTGGAATATTTCTCAATTAGCGATTTACTCACGCCTTTCTTTAGTATTTCTTTAATATAATCGTCCTTCCCCTCTAAATTCGCTTGCGTCAATGCTTTTAGCACTTGCAATATATTTTAATTCAGAAAGAGATAGCCCCTTCAGAAGTTCTTCTTTCTCTTTCTCGGTATCGCTTTTAAAAAGACCAAGCCATCCCATTTTATTCTCCCTAGGAGAGGAATCGTATAATTAACCATTTATACTTTTTGAGTCAGGCGCCGCCGATACCCATCCTACCCCGCAGCCTTCCGCACCTTCACAGATTTGAGCTCCTCCTGAATCTGCGCCTGCATCTCCCTGAGCCTGTTCTGAGTTTTCTCTTCCTGCTTCTGTAAAGTTTTAATTCTCAAGTCGAGGGTCTCTTTTCTTTCCTTTAACTCTTCTCCGACCTTGGTTTTTTCGCTCTTTACGAGTATGGAGCCGATACTTTTGTACACCTCTGCATCCTCGCCGAGCTTTTCAACCTCTTCCAGTGCACGCTCTACTTCCTTCATTTGCAGCTCCATCTGCAGCCTCTGCGTCGCAATTGCCTGAGCCTGCTGCTGCATTTGCTGGAACTGCGAGAGCTGGTTTTGCAATTTTGGGGATATCTGTTCTATTTTAATTCCTCCTTTTAATCAGCTGAAGCGATACGATTATCCAGCGCATATACGAGTTTAATGCTGCCCTGAAAGAAGCGGCGTCTGCGGCTTTAATTTCGAGGCCTATTTCATTTTTTCTGCGGGTAAAATCTACTGAAGCTTTATTCGAATGCGCAGAAGCTAGCTCTGGCTTCAGCACGCTGTATATTATGCGTGCTTCCCTTTCAGAATCGAAATGCAGCTTTATGTGCGTCTTTGCTCCAATCATCTTGTCTTGACCTTCTTAACAACTTTTGGTCTCTCCTTAAATAATACTTTGTGACCGCAGAACGGGCACCTTATCGGCTCCTCTGGCTTGGGCTCCATGAGCTTTCCACAATTGCCGCACTTATACATTTTCTCTCTCTCCGATTTTCTTGATCGCTGTTTCTACCATGCTTACTGCGCTGGTGACAGGCATATATGCGCCGCCGCTGAATTTTGCTCCGCATTTGCCGCACTCCCAAATTCCGGATGCAAATCTCTTAACGCCAAGCTTCTTGCAGACCGGACACTGGTAAATAGCCTTCTGTACTTTGTCTACCTCGAGCCACTTTCGACGAAGCCTCATTCCATATCTGGGTCCAAATTTCCCGCTTGAACCTACGGTCTTCTTCCTGCCCATGAGCATCACTCCAAGAATTTCCTCAGCTCGTTGCCCTTGCTTGCCCCTCTTTTTATTATGTCCAGGATTTCCTCCTGCGCGAAAGTGCCTGAGCCGCCCTTCTGCATAGCACATATGATGCCGTTCTCGTCGGTCGCTACAGTAAGCCTGGCGTCCATCACAAGCTCCTCGTCCAAGCTCGGGTCCAGGACTATGCTCTTATTTATTTTCGCAAAAGTTGTCTCCACGGGCTTGTGGAGTATTGGCAATTTCTCGCTGGTCTTCTCTCCATATATTACCTTGTCTTCCTCGACCTTGGGCATATAGGAATCTAAGAGCGCCGTAATTGCTCCGAGGGCTGAAGCGTCGAAGAGATTTCCATCGTAATCTAATACATGCATATCCACGAAGATTATCCACACCTTTTCTCCAGGAACTATGCAGAGCTTGTCTAAATCTATGCACTGCGATTCCCTTATTCCTCTATCAACTACTCTTGCAATTTCAATTGTATCCTCATCCGGTGGACCTTTCTCAAAATCAGGAGAAGCGAGAGGTATTAGCTCTGCGTTAGTCGTTAGCACTCCTGAGTTCGGCATGTCCGGAAAAGGCTCACCTATATCAAGCTTGACTCCGACTAAAATCTGAGTTTTTCCTATCTTAACCAGAGATGAACCCTCGGCTCTGTTCGAGACTCCCTTCTCAATCACAATTGGTCGATAATCATCGAAACCTCTGTCGTCAGCCCTCTTTCCTTTCTCCAGCAGACTTGCGATGTAATCTTTCTTGACTTCTGCAACTACCTCGAACATTTATGCACCCCCGTATTTTCTTCTAAGCGCTTCCTTCTGAAGTTCGTAAACCTTCATGCAGCCTTCAACCGCAAGTTTGAGAGCCTTCTCAAACTCTTCCTGCGTAAAGTTGCCGTCCATCTGAAGCAGCGTTATCTCTTTTTTTCTCGGTATTATCGCTACCGGCAGGTCTGCCTCGCCGAAGTTGTCTTCCACGTCAAACATGTCGAGGACTATCTCCCCGCCAACCTTGCCTGTTGCGCATGCGGGCACTAAATCCCGCATCGGTATTCCTGCATCGGCAAGCGCCACAGAAGCAGCGGTTATTCCTGTGCACCTCGTTCCTGCATTTGCCTGCAGCACCTCGATAAAAACGTCGATTGCAGTCCTGGGAAATAAATTCGTAAAAACTACGGGTTCTAAAGCCTCCCTGGTTACTTTTGAAATCTCCCTGCTCCTCCTGTCAGGTCCTGGTCTTTTCCTGTCGCTCACAGAAAACGGCGCCATGTTGTAGGTGCATCGCAATATCGCTTTGTCTGACCTCGCAAGGTGTCTGGGATGCACTTCCCTCGGACCATAGCAGGCTGCCATAACTTTATTGCCCCCCCATTCAACATAAGCAGAGCCATCTGCCCTCTCCAGAACTCCTGCCTCTATTTTTATCTCTCTAAGCTCGTCCAATTTTCTTCCATCCAATCTCTTTCCCTTTACAATGAATTTTTCTGGTTCTCCAACTTTCATACTTTCACTTCC
>JBDRDL010000056.1:0-5219 GCA_043820925.1 Methanobacteriota archaeon
AACAAAGGAATAATGAACGGCATTACTGCTGTAGCGCTTGCGACTGGCAACGACACAAGAGCAGTTGAGGCAGGTGCTCACGCTTACGCTTCAATAACCGGCAAGTATAGACCTCTGACGACCTATGAAAAAAATAAGCATGGCGACATTGTCGGAAAAATAGAGCTTCCGATTGCAGTAGGTATAATCGGGGGCACAACTGCGGTTCATCCGGTGGCAAAGGCGAATATAAAAATCCTGGGAGTAAAAAGCGCAAGAGAACTTGCTGAAGTAATGGCATCAGTCGGTTTAGCCCAGAACTTCTCCGCTCTGCGAGCGCTCGCTACTGAGGGTATTCAGCGGGGGCACATGGAGCTGCATGCTCGCAACATAGCGGTAATGGCAGGCGCAGCTGGAGAGCTTGTGGATAAAGTCGTTGAGGTGCTGGTAAAGGAAAGAAAAGTTAAGCTGGACAGGGCGAAAGAGATATTAGAAGAGCTAAGGTGAAATGCTAGTACTCTTCTAGGGTTGAAATATCTCCTATTGGAAGTCCGAGCTCTTTCGCCTTTAAAACTCTTCTCATTATTTTGCCGCTTCTCGTTTTTGGCAGCGTATCGACTATTTCAATTTCCCTCGGCGCAGCGTGTGCTGCAAGGCGCCTCTTCACGAAGTTTTTGATTTCTTCTTTTAGCTCTTCAGATGGAGTGTAGCCTTTGTGAAGGGTTACGAAAGCTTTTATTATCTCGCCTCTAACAGGGTCTGGCTTTCCTATGACCCCTGCTTCTGCGACAGCGGGATGCTCGATTAGAGTACTCTCAACCTCAAAGGGACCTATGCGGTGCCCTGAAGTTTTAATCACGTCGTCCCCCCTGCCAACAAACCAGAAGTAGCCGCCGCTGTCAACATATGCTCTATCGCCTGTAAGATACCACCTGCCCTTGAAGTAGGATTTATACTTCTCCTCGTTCCTCCATATGCTCTTCATCATCGCAGGCCACCCGGGTATAATTGCAAGCTCCCCCTCACTACCGCAGGGTAGCTCATTTCCATCCGCATCTACTATCGCCGCTGTGATTCCCGGAAAAGGCTTCCCCATAGAGCCGAGCTTTATCGGCATGCAGGGGTAATTTGAGATGAGAATTCCTCCCGTCTCTGTCTGCCACCAGTTATCGTAAATCGGAAGACCAAAGACCTTGAGACCCCATCTAATCGCTTCCGGGTTCAGGGGCTCCCCCACGCTGCATATGTAGCGCAGGCTGCTTAAATCATACTTCTTGGGCAGCTCTTCTCCAGCCTTCATAAGCATTCTGACCGCAGTCGGCGCAGTGTACCAGGCAGAGACGCTGTACTTCTCGATTAGAGAGTACCACTTTGCGGCATCGAACCTGCCCTCGTATACGAGGGAAGAAGCTCCGTTAGACCAGGAGCCCAGAATCCCGTACGCAATTCCTGTAACCCAGCCAGGGTCTGCGGTGCACCAGAATATATCCTCCTCGTGAATGTCGAGAACCCACTTCGCAGTTATGTGCTGCTGCACTATTGCCGCATGCGCATGAACCACGCCCTTCGGCTTTCCTGTAGTGCCTGAAGTGTAGAGCATAAAAGATGAATCTTCCGGGTCCATTTTTTCTATGGCAAAATTTCGTGAGGCTTTCTTCATTTCTTCAGTATAGCTGACTTCGCCTTCCTTCGGATTTTTTTCGTCAGTCAGTATTACATACTCCAGCTCAGGAAGTTCGCCCTTCACCTCATACAATCTTGCCTTCAGCTCAGAATTTGTAATAACTGCTCTTGCGCCGCTGTCCTGGAGCCTGTCTCTCAGTGCTTCTGGACCGAAAGCAGAGAAAAGCGTTGCGGCAATTGCGCCTGTTTTCAAAATTCCAATGTAGCTTATGTAGATTTCAGGAGTTCTGGGCAGGAAAATGAAAATTCTATCCCCCTTTTCGATTCCGAGAGTTTTCAAAACGTTTGCAAGTTTATTCGACAGGTGCTTCATCTCCAGAAAAGTGTATTTCTCGCTCATCTCATTTTCCCTCTCCAGATAAAGTGCAACCTTATTCTTCCTCCGGCTATCTGCGTGCCTGTCAATTGCTTCATGAGCACTATTCAGCCTGCCGTCAAACCACTCCAGTTCGCCGTGAACGTCGCTCCACCGGAATTTCTTATAAGTCTCCTCGTAATTTTCGAGATTCGGCTTTAAGCGGAATTTTGGCTTATCGATTTTTTCCTGCATCATTTCACCCACACAATTAAATATAGCGGTAGCATATAAACCCTGCGATGTATGAAGTTCTATAAATACCATGGCGCAGGAAACGATTTTATAATCATAGACAACCTTAAGGGTGGAGTCCCTGAGAGAAAGAAAAGCAAATTAGCCTCGAAGCTCTGCGACAGAAAGTTTGGGGTAGGCGGCGATGGACTTATTTTCGTTGAAAACTCGAAAGTTGCAGACGCAAGGATGCGCATTTTCAATCCAGACGGAAGCGAGGCAGAGATGTGCGGAAATGGAATAAGATGCTTTGCAAAGCATGTCTACGAGAAAGGCATTGTTAGAAAAAAAGAAGTCTCGATAGAAACTCTGGCAGGAATAAAAAAAGTCAAACTTACAATCGAAAGCAGCAAGGTCACTTACGTAAGAGTAGAGCTCGGCAAACCCTTGCTTAAAACTCTGAATCAAAAAATAAAAATCAATGATAGAGAACTTGAGGTTTCTATCTTAGAGGTTGGAGTGCCTCACGTCGTAGTTTTTGTTGAGGATGTTGATGCTGTAGACGTACAAAGTACTGGAAGAGCTGTAAGGCATCACAGGCAATTTCCAAACGGCACGAACGTAGATTTCCTGCAAGAAGCTGGAAAAAATGTCTTTAAAGTCAGAACTTATGAGCGGGGCGTGGAGGACGAAACTCTCGCATGCGGGACTGGTGTAAGTGCGTGCGGAGCTGTGGCAGCCATTTTGGGCAGGGCAGATGCAAGCAAGCCAATTGAGATTAGAGCGAGGGGGGGAACTCTGTTCGTAGAGCTGGAGAAGGAGAATGGGGAGACGAAAATTTACTTGAACGGACCTGCGAAGTTTGTTTTCGAGGGCGAGTTTTATGATAATACTTAGCGGGGAATTGGCAAAAAAACTGGAGGAGCACGCAAGGGGAGAGGCTCCGAGAGAGGCTTGCGGAGTACTTGCCGGCATTAGCGCAAAAGAGAAGCTTGTCAGAAAAATTTATAAGTGCAAAAATGTCAGCAGGTATCCAGAGACGACCTATGAGATATCACCTGAAGAGCTGCTGCAGGTTATTACAGAAATCGAAGAAAGCGGTTTAGAGCTGCTCGGCTTCTATCACTCGCATCCAATATCTCTGGAGCACCCCTCTTACATCGACGCTGGAAGGGCAACATGGTCTGGGCATTCTTATGTTATAATATCAGTCGATGAAAAGATGAACATTTGTGCTACGCACAAGCTTGTCCGAAGGACAATTGGCTCATGGATTTGGGATGAAGAAAAAAAGCAATTTATAGAAGAAGAGGTTATAATAAGATGGAAGAAGTAAAGGGTTATCTCGCAAGCATAGTAGAGAGTTCTGCAGATGCTGTCACGAGCACTGATTTGAATGGAGTACTCACTTTCTGGAATAAAGGGGCAGAGGATATCTTCGGATACGAAGCGAAGGAAATCGTTGGGGAGCACTACTACAAAATAGTTCCAAAAGAGCTCTGGAGGGAAACCGAGGAGCTTAGAAAGAAGGTGCTAAAGAAAGGATACGTTAGGAATTACGAAACATATCGCCTGCACAAGAGCGGCGAAAAAATACCTGTGAATTTGACAATAAGCGTGATAAAAGACAGAGATGGAAAAATCATCGGAACCTCTGGAGTTTTTAAAGACCTTTCTGAAAAGAAGAAATTAGAGCAGGAAGTAAAAGAGACTAAGGATTACCTCCAGAAGATAATTGACATCTCGCCAATCTGCATAATCTCAACAGACCTCAAAGGAAAAATTCTCAGCTTCAACAAAAGTGCTGAAAAGGTCTACGGCTACAGGGCAAGAGAGGTTATCGGCAGGAACATAAGAATACTCCAGCCAAAAGAGATTCCACAAAAGCCGAAAAAAGAAATCTATACAGCGATGCTTAAAAAGGAAGTATGGGAGGGAGAGCTGGACAACGTTCGCAAGAATGGAGAAGTTTTTTCAGTCTACTTGCGAACCAAAAGAATACTGCACAAAAACAAGCCGACAGGACTGATAAGTTTAGCGTTAGACATAACTGAAGGGAAAAGGCTCGCAGATGAGATTAAAAAAACCAAAGACTATTTGCAGGGAGTAATAGAGGCTTCTGCAGATGCCATAGTAACGACGAGCATAGATGGAAAGATTCTCTCCTGGAACAAGGGCGCAGAAGAAATTTACGGCTATGCGGCGAAAGAGGTCGTTGGAAAGCAGGTGTTCGAGCTTTATCCTCCTGAGTTGAGGAAGGAAAGAACTGCGTGGGTGAATGCTCTTCTAAGGGGCAGAGTGATTAGAAACAAGAGAACGAGAATATACAACAGAGAGGGCAAGCTCGTTGACATTAGCCTGTCTCTTTCCTTGCTCAGAGATGAGAAAGGCAGTCCAGTAGCAACTGTTGGCGTTAGCAAAAACATAAGCAGAGAAGTAAGACTCGGACAGAAGCTGGAAGAGCATATACAAAAACTCGAAGAAACGAACAAGGAAGTGGAGAACTTCGTTTATGCTATCTCGCACGACTTGAAGTCGCCGTTGATTTCTATCCAGGGCTTCATTTCTGCGCTCATATCCGAGCATAGCGAAAAACTCGACGAGCAAGCGAAATTCTACCTGGGGAGGATAAATAAAAATTCCGGGCTTATGAACGATTTAATCGCAGACCTGCTTGAGCTTTCGAGAATAGGGAGAACAACCCATCCTTTCGAGAAAGTGAATGCGGCAGAAGTAGTAAAGGAAACCTGCGATGAATTCTCGCACAGATTCAAAAACATAAAATTCAGAGTAAAAAAGCTTCCAGTTATTTACTGCGAGAAAAACAGAATTATTCAGCTTTTCAACAATCTCATAGAAAATTCGATTAAGTATATGGGAACTCCCAAAGAGCCGTTCATTGAAGTAGGCTGTGCCGATGCAGGCGGCGAGTGGCAGTTTTATGTAAAAGATAGCGGTATAGGAATTCCGAAAGAGTACCAGTCAAAATTATTCAAACCTTTTCAGAGAATTCCAAGCGAAAAAACCA
>JBDRDL010000057.1:0-52486 GCA_043820925.1 Methanobacteriota archaeon
CTTGCCATGGGTCTATCGGCGATTGGAGCTGGATATGCCATAGGTCATGCGGGCGCTGCTGGTGTTGGAGCTATAGCCGAAAAACCAGAAGTTGCCACTTGGGCATTGATTATGGTCGCCCTAGCAGAAGGAATTGCTCTCTACGGGCTTGTGATTGCCTTCATGCTGATAGGAAAGCTATAAAATGTCGATTTCAGAGTATGCATATATAAACGCAAAAGTAAGTGCGATGAAATCCTTTTTGCTGGACGCTTCTGTGCTTAAGGCGATGGCAGAGGCAAAAAGCCCGGAGGATGCGCTTTCTATCCTAAAGAATACTCCCTACGGCAGAGAGCTTGCGAAGTTATCTTCTTCTTCCCTCATAGACGTCGAGAAGGTTTTAACGACGGGCTTGGTGCACGATTACGAAAAAATTTCTAAGCCGCTCATGGGAATTACGGAAATTTTTATGGAGCAGTATGCAAAAAAATTCGAGATAGCATCGATAAAAACGCTCATAACAATGAAAGTCTCTGGGGAAAAGGTTAGAGAATACCCTTGGATACCATTCAAGACCATGACAGAGTCGACGATTGAGAGATTGCTCCAGATGGAAACTCTGGAGGAGCTTATCGAGATGCTGAAGTTAACCGAATATTATCCTATTCTGCGAAAGGTGCTTTCAGAGTACAAGGCAGGGAACGCATATCCGTTCATCGTGGCACTTGACAAGTACGTATATGGAGAACTGGGCAGTATTATGGAAGCTATGCACGGTAAGGACAGGGAAATAGCGAGAAACTCGGTTGGAGTGGAGATAGACGCAAAAAATCTAACCGCAGCTCTTAGGTTAAGAGGCGCAGAAGAAAAAACTTGCAAGGATTGTTTAATACCGTACAGGCACAAGCTTAATGATGCTGCGCTGAGGATACTCATCGAGACGAAACGGACAAGCGAGCTTATCTCCCAGTTACCTGGTATGCCTTATGGAGAAATTATTCTCCAGGGGATTAAAGAATATGAAAAGACAGGCACATTCTTTCAACTGGAGCTAAGCTTCAGGAAATACCTTTTGAAAATAAGTAGGCAGGCCTTTCAAGGCGACAGGTTCCACATAGGAGTTCCAATTGCCTATCTAAATCTAAAAGAAAACGAAGTTAGAAACATAATAGCAATATTAAAGGCAAAGGAAGCTGGCTTATCTGCTTCTGAGATGGAAGATTTGGTGGTAATTGCGTAGGTGGCTGGATGGGGCAAAAAAGCCTGATAGAATTCACGAGCTACTTTTTAATTGCCCTGCTGATAGGCATAACTTTAGCTATTGGTGCTTCAGTAGCAGTAGGTATAATCGGGAAGGTAAGCCTTCTAAATGTAATACTTCTTCTCGCAGTCATACATGCGGTTTCCTACTTCCTGCTGCGAGGCGACTATAAGAAAAATTTCAATAATGTTATAAGAATCGGCATAGTAGCAATACTCTTTCAACTAATATTTTTAGGCTGGGCAATAATTCTGAGCACAGTAGGAATATCAATGTACGCTCTCTTTACAGCAATCGCAGTGATAGGAACGTATGGAATAGCAAGGACCAAGACACTCGATAGGATACTGGAAAAAATATATCCAGCACGAAAAACGAAAAGCTGATGGAAACCGACGTAGGTGGTCATATATGCCAGCATTCAGACCACCTACATCCTATGTTCTGAGCCGTGCTCGAACTGTTCTAATTCCAGCTGCGCCTTCCATTTTTCTTTGCAACCGCAGTTGCAGTTTAAATTTAAATGTTCTTCGTTTTGTTCAGCAGAAAAATCTATTATTCCATAGTAAACTTTACTGTCGCATTCGCCGCAGTTATGCGCCCCCCTTTGCTTTCCGGCAGCTGTCGGATGGCTGAGCACCGGAATTTTCATCTTTTTCTTAACGCTCTTCAAAATCTCAGCAATGCTCCATAACCATGGCGGAGAATATTCTCCCTTCCTCCAGAGATACTCGACGAGTGTTGCCCTCTGAATATTAACGGGGTTGAAAGAAATTCTATCCGCACCGAGCTTGCAGGCATCGACGGCAGATGCTATCGCATCGCCTATGGCTTCTCTCTCGCTCAGAAAAGGAGGCTTCACGAGCAAATATGCCTTCACTTTTACTCCAGAATTCCTGCAAATTTTTAATGCTTTCTTGAAATCCTCCAGAGTAAAATTCTTGTTTATGCAGTTCTCCCTTATGTAGTCGCTGGTAGTTTCTAATCCGATGCCAATTTCAAACTCAGCATTCAGCTTTTCCTTTACAGCGAGTGCATCTTCTGTTATAAATTCAGGTCTCGACTCGACCTGTACCTGAATTATTTCGCTTCGCCTGTTGATTTCAGAAAAAATTTTTTTTGCAGTATCTTGAGAAATTTCTGAGGAGTCGAAAAAACTTCCAGAGTTGAAAATTTTCAGGTATTTTATATCCTCAAAATTTTTCATCACAGCCTTAAACTGACGCAAAATTTCCTCCTGGCTATTATTCCAGGAATCGTAAACATAGCCGCACATCGTGCAGCCCGAGTTTCGACCCCACCTGCATCCGAGAGTAGGGAGTATAACGACGCCCGCATTTACTGCCCTGTCCAAGAAATCTTTCTCCTTCCAGAAAGTCGCTTCGCTCCTTCCCTTAAACTTCGCAAGTCCTGCCTTCCTTATTTTTTGCACAGCTTCGTTCAGCGCTTGATTGACCATGCAGCACCTCTGAGATTTTATTTTTTAACTCATCAAAGCCGATATTGTACTTTGCAGACATTGCGACGCAATTTCCAATTTTTTTCTCTTCTATTGCATTACCCAAATCGATTTTATTCAGGACATAAACGACTGGAATATGGTCTGCTCCAATATTTACAAGCGTGTTTTCGCATATCTCTTTTTTCCTGAGGAATTCCTCCAGAGGCTCGGAGGCATCCAAAACGAGAAGCACCAAATCAGAATTTTTTATTTCGCCGAGCGTCGCCGTGAATGCGTAGATAAGCTCGTGAGGCAGGTTCCTTATGAAGCCCAAGGTATCGTTTACAAAAACTTTCTCTCCGCCGAGCTTTATGCATGCAGTTTTTGTTCTCAAGGTCGTGAACAGCTCATCTCTCGCCTCTTCCTGCAGTTTTGCCAGTCCGTTGAGTATCGTCGTCTTTCCGACGTTAGTATATCCAGCGATGGAAACAACTTTTCCTTTTTCTTTTCTCCTCTTACTCTGCAGCGCTACCCTTTCCTGAAATCTCTCCAGCTTTTTTTCTATTTTCTTTATCCTCTTGTGCAAAGCGCTTACAGTCGAATGAATTATATACTCTCCGCTGCTCCCGAAGCCGGGATGCTCTTCTCTGACTTTTCTGCCGAGGAAAATCTTTATGTACGGCAGCTTGCGCTTGAGCCTTGCAAGCTCGATCTGCAGCCTCGCTTCCCTGCTCTTCGCATGCTTTTCGAAAACATTGAGAATTAAGTCAAACTTGTCTATTACAGGAATTTTGAATTTTTCTTCGAGGCTCATAACCTGCCTTGAGTTCAGGTAATCCTCGAATATCGCCAGTTTAACTCTGTTCTCTCGAATGAAATTCGAAATCTCCTCAACCTTTCCTTCCCCTATGAGAAATCTAGCCCTGGGTCTCGAAAATTGAGCGAAGGTTTTCACTACTTCATACTCACCGGTGTGCGCTAGGAGCTTTATCTCCTCCTGCCTTGCCTCGTCAGGAGCTGTTACAACTACAATAGCCTTATCCATTTTCAAACGTAGAAAATTTTGCCTTCAGCAAAATTTTCAGACGTTGAAAATTTCTACGTTGAAATATGATATTCTCAGAAATAAAATTTTGGATAGAACTTTTCTTTCTGTTAGACGGCACTATATTGATGGTCGTCGGAGCTATTAAAGACCCGATTTCATACGCTCTAATCGCCCTCGGGGCTACGCTGATGATTGGAGTCGTGATTCTGGAGACAAGAGTTTTGCGTTAAATTGCTCTGTGCCTGAGCGAGACTGCCAAGCCTTTTTTTGCTCTAACCATTTCCACACCGCTTAGCATCGCTTTTCCGACCCCGACAACTTCTCTTCCGTGAATGACAATCACCTCACCGGCGGGTCTTATGTCTTTGTCAGCCTCATCGACACCCACACAAAAGATGCTATTCGTAGTCGGCTTGAAGGATATCTCGACTGAATACTTTTCATACTCTCCAAGCAGTTTGCCTCCGAGCAGGGATAGGACGAGAAATCCGTTATTGGGATTTACCGCAGCGACCTGCTCATTGCCTAGGAAAATTTGGCGTCCTCTCACAGCAGCATCCCTGGGAACCAAATATTCACCAGAGCCCCTGCCGAACTGAAAATCGCAGAGCGTCCTGAGCAACCCTAACTTGTCCATCTTTGCTGGAGGAAAATCTTTCAACACCTCTGAAACTCTCTGCTCAAGCTCCTGAAGAGATTCTTTCGACAGAATGCGCTCCTTTGTCAGCGGAATATCCGCTTCCTCGCAAATCTCCCTATAAGCTCCGTCCACGTGAGCAAGCATCGCAGCATTCGTTTTTTTCATGTAGTCAGCGAGCAACTCGACTGCGATACCCTTTTCTTCACCGCTCCAGTGTCCTGTTACAGGAACGTTATAGTGCGCAGCCGGATATACAGCTTCCAGCTCTCTGGGCACTAAGCCGAGTGGCGAGGTAAGAATGACCTCGTGCACGAGCGCAATTTTTTCTTTCGCTCCCTTTTGAATGTACTTCTGAAAAAGCATGTGCGACTTAGACTTGGAATAAGGCTTCCTTGCAGAGCAGGGCAGAATTACGGTCAGCTTTACACCTTGCGGTGGGGCGTAGCGCTCTTTCATTCTCTTGTGCCATCTGAGCACTTCTGGTCTGTGCAGCGATTCTGCCGTTATTAAATTCATACAATACCTTCTACAGCGACACAGCAGTATATTTCTCCAAAAAATCCTGCTTATCTCTGTCAAGCAGCCTGAGAATTACCATAGATGCGGCGTCGCACGAGGCTTTTTCCTCCACGAGCTCCCTCATGCTGTCGCTTCTTATCGCCTCTCTTATCTCCCTTACAACCTGCACCGCTGTATTGAAATTGTGCGTGAGAATATCATTAAACTCCAGCTCAAAAGGAGCTCTGGTTTTACAAATCTCACAGAAGCAGGGAAGTTCTTTAAGGCTTTGCAACTTCAAAAAACCTCTCGCTGTTATTAGTTTTTTTTCTCTCGCCTTTAAAACACAGTCCGCAGAATCGAACAAGTCAATACCCATGTATGCGAGCAAGTAAAACATGTGCGGCGGTGCGAAAGGAAGATATAAAGCAGAATTCGGAGAAATCGTATCCCTGGCCCTTGTTACTATCTCAACGAGCAGCCTTGGATTTTTAACTAATTTTGCGCCGTTTGCAATTACCAGTAGAGGACGGTCTTCTAATTCCCGGGCGCACTTTTCTCTTAGGTCAATGTATTTTGACCCCTGAATAACCGCTCCCTGCCCAGGATAATTTTTGGCAAACTCTACTGTCCTCCTAACAGCTACTTCAGCTATGCTTCTCGGAACGTTCAGCCCAGCGTGCTCATCAGGCAGTATTTCAACGCCTGAAAATTTTGCAAAGCAAAATTTTCGACGTTGAAAAAAACTTCCGCAGTCATAAACCACTGGCTTCTTCTTAGTTTTGAAATCGCAGGAAGCCAGATAAATGTCGTGGTTGAGATTTATGCCTTTGACTAAATTCAGGAAAAAATTAGGAGTCCGAATTACGTCGTCATTGCAGCGCAGCTTGCCTAATCTAGCAGGTCCGCAGTGCTTGAGAATTTCAATCATGCATTTTAATTATCGCCTATCAGATAAAGTTTTATGCCAGGAATTTAAAGTTATATGCATGGACAGGCTCACGCACTACTTCAATAAGCCCGGCTATAGAAATACTGACAATGTTTTGAAATATGCTAAGGAGAGAGCAAAGGAGCTTGGAATTAAGCGAATCGTTATCGCTTCTGTTACCGGCAAAACCGCTGTAAAGGCTCTAGAAGTATTCAAGGGCACTGGAATAAAGCTCATAGAAGTAACGTATCACGCAGGATTTTCAAATCCTGACGAAATCGAGTTAGAGAAACAGAACAGAAAAATCCTAGAAAAGCGCAAGGTTCCAATACTTATTTGCTCCCATGCGCTAAGCGGCGTCGAGAGGGCAATCTCGCGCAAGTTTGGAGGCATCTCTCCTGTCGAGGTGATTGCGGCGGCGCTGCGGGGACTTTTCGGAGAGGGTCTTAAAACATGCGTCGAAATCTCTGTAATGGCGGCGGATGCAGGTCTCGTTAGTACAAGCGAGGAGATAATCGCAATAGGCGGCACGGGCGGCATAGGCGTAGATACAGCCTGCGTTATCCGCCCGGCAAACATGAACCGCTTCTTTGATTTAGAAGTCAGGGAAATAATTTGCATACCGAGGGTGCACTAAGAGTAACAAATTAATCAATCCCTATTCTCTTAACACCTCTAACTCCATCAAAATCCACATCATCCGAGATAATTTCCTTTATTTTAAGTTCTTCCATGACAGCCAGATGAATAGCATCTCTCGGCTTAAGATTATACTTTTGTATGTATTTTACAGCAGTTTTGGGTGCAGCGGCAGAAGTAGCAACAATGGTCAAGTTAGGCATGTGATAAATGTCGTCTATAACTTCCTCGATTAATTCTCTTCTATTATTTCTTACCAGTACCCATAGAATTTCATCGAGCGTTAAAGAAGAAGTAACAGTAGAATGCTTCCCTTCTATTATCTCCTGTTGTAGAGCCCTTGCATTTTCACCTAGTTTCGTGTTGTCGAGGAGCGCAAATACAAAGAAGTTAGCATCCAAATATTTCATAAAACCTCTTCGTACAGCTTATCGCCGTATAGTACCTCCTTCCTCACGTTTGCTCCTTTCTCCCTCGCAATATTGCCCCACTTTTTGGGAATGTCTTTTTTAGTAGATGTTATAATTAACTCGTCTTTTTCAAGTTTCATGATAACTTCCCCTCCTTCCTTTACACCTAAATTATCTCTAAAAATTTTTGGAATCACTATCTGTCCTTTCGTTCCAATCTTCGTTTTTGCTATAGTCATACCTAAAGTATGAACAAATCGTACCGAGTGTATGAATTTTTAAAACTGGGCTATTCCAATCTCTTCATCAGTCAGATAGCACGCAGGGTCAGGTGCCCAAACATCGCCGTAAGCCGCTTCTGCACGGACTCTAAAATTGCCGTTGCAGATGTCGAGATACTTGCAAGCTCCACACCGCCCCTTCAGCAGATGTTTTCTGCTCTTTAGCCCAGCCATAAGCGGGTCGGTTGTATCGCTCCATATCTCGCCGAACTTGCGCTCTCTAACGTTGCCGAATGAATAGTGCCTCCAGAACTGGTCTGCGTGAACATATCCGAAGTTGTCAACGTTTGCTATCGCAATGCCAGAGTTGTTGCCTCCGTTCCACCTCAGCAGTTGCAGCACTTCTTCTGCTCTCTCTGGCTGTTCCTCTTTTACTCTCAGATAGAGATAAACTCCATCCGTATGGTTGTCCACAGTTAGAATTTCGGTATCCACTCTTCTCCTGCAGAAGTCGAGAGTCTTATCGAAAATGAAATCCACAACCCTGCGAGTCTGCTTTCGTGTGAGGTCTTCCTTAATCATTTTACTCCCCCTGCCAGAATAGACGAGATGATAGAAGCACGCCCTCGGTATTTTCTCCTTCTCAATTAAATCGAAAATCGCAGGAATGTCTCGATAGTTGTGCTTGCTGATTGTGAAGCGGAGCCCGACCCTTACATTTGCTTCCTTGCAGTTGCGAATTCCTTGGAGTGCTTCTTCAAAAGCTCCCTTCTTGCCCCGAAACTTATCGTTGGTCTTTCCAATGCCGTCGAGGCTTATTCCTACGTATGAAAAATTCGCTTCTTTTATTTTCTGCGCCGTCTCAGGCGTTATTAGAGTGCCGTTTGTAGAGATTACGGTTCTAAGTCCAAGCGAGACTGCGAATTTTCCGAGCCCGAATAAATCGCTCCTCATAAGAGGCTCGCCTCCAGAAAAAAGGAGAACAGGAACTTTGAACTCTGCTAAGTCTGAGATGAATTTTTTTGCCTCCTGCGTCGTTAGTTCTCCCTCAAACTCCCTATTCGCTGCATTTGCATAGCAGTGCATGCAGCGCAGATTGCAGCGCTGCGAGACGTTCCAGACCACTATCGGCTTTTTATCCTTCGAGAATCTACCGTATCTGAGCGCATCTCCGACGCTCGCAGTTCCGCACAGCAGCTTTGTGCATCCTATCATTTTCAATCCACTCCTCAAAACTCACTTCGTTCGTTTTTCGTCGTGTCTTGACCCACTGGGTCTCGGCATGAGCAATCATTCGCTCTCGCTTATATGAAAAGCTTGATTGTGAAGTGCTGAGAATCACCCGTAGCGTTTGTAGATTTTTTTAAACTCCTTCGAGCTGTAGAGCAGCTCGTAGTCTTTTATGCCCACGGCGCAAGATAGTTTTTTTGCTATTTTTTCGACGCTTTTTTTATCATAGCCGTGAATCATCGTGTAAACGTTGTACTCCCATTTTCCGGGTATAATCGCCCTTTCATAGCAGTGCGTTACTTCTCTGAAAGAGGCGAGCCTTTTTCCGACTTCTTCCACCCGTTCCTTCGGAACCTTCCATATCACGAGAGGATTTGCAAGAATGCCGAGCTTCCTGTGCCTTATTGAGGCGCTGAAGCGGCGGACAATTCCCTCTCGCATCATCCTCTTTATTCTCTTAATTACTTCTTCCTCGCTTATCTCAAGTTTTTCCGCAACTTCTAAAAAAGGTCTGGAAACTAAAGGAACATTATCCTGCAGGATTTTCAGTATTTCTTTGTCTGTATTATCCAGCATGCGCATCACTTTATTTTAAATTTAACGTCAATCTTAAACTTGTGCAACACTGGTAAGTTGAGCATTTCTTCGTGCTCGACTTCTCTCGCAATCCTTTTCAACGTCTCATTCAGCACCATCTTATCCCTCTCAATGACGGTAAACCATAAATTGTATTCGTGGTCTCGAGCATAGTTGTGAGTTATACTCTCGTAGCTGTTCAACTGCTCCGCTATTTCCTCAAGCTTTTCCTTCGAAACCTTCATCGCTACCAGAGTGCTCGCAAATCCAGCTTTTTTCGAGTCTATCCTCAAGCCAAATTTGCGTATTATTCCTGCTTCGATGAGCTTTTTAACTCTTGAAAAAAATTCTTCCTCACATATTCCGATTTTCTTTGCAGCTTCAAGGAAAGGTCTCTTCACGACTGGCAAATTTCCCTGCATCTCACGAAGGATTTTTTTATCTATTTCGTCCAGTTTTTCCATGTTAAATCTTTCTGAAATAACATAAGAAAATAAGGTGAAATTTTGATTGCACTCGTAACAGAGCACCCTAAATTTTACTACGGGACTGTAAGAGAGCTGAAGAACCGCAACCTCGCTTTTTTGAGTTTAAAACTCGGGCAGGAAATTCCTTCCAGAGTTTCGGTTGTTTTGACAACGACGCAGGAAAGAAAAAAAATAAATTTTCCAAAGGTAGTTGTGCACGACGATGCGCAGACCGCGGTGAACGAAGCCCTGAGAATCCTGAAAGGCTTTGGAACAAGGCACAGGAGGCTAATCGTAGGCATAGACCCTGGAAGGAAGCCGGGCATGGCGGTTGTCGGAGATAGTAAGGTTATCGAAACTTACAATCTAAATTCGCCTGAGGACGTTTTGAGGCGCATAAGAGATGTTCTTGCTATGCATTCTGCAGGCGAGATTGTTATAAGAGTTGGTGAGGGAGGGGGTATCTACAAACTGAGGATATTGAAGCTCCTGCAGGAAAATCTTAGGACGAGAATAGAAACTGTGGACGAGACCTCAACCACGCCGCCTGGAAAATCGAATGCAGCTGCTGCAGTAAACATTGCCCTGAAAGAGGGTCGCCCGCTCGACGAGAAAATCGAACTATCTCCAAAATCTGGAGAAATAAAAAATCTCCAACAGGAAAGCAGAGCCCTGAGTGGAAATATAACAATTTCCAAAAAGCTCGCAGAAGAAGTTGCAAAGGGCAGGCTAAGTTTAGAGAAAGCGCTTGAAATACAGAAGAATAGAATATGAGATCCTTCTCCTTGCTGAAACCGGAGATAAAAACAGCGCTGAGCGAGCTATGCTTTAAGCGACCCACAGATATACAGGAAATAGCTATACCTGAGATTCTGAAGGGTAAAAATGTCCTGCTGATTGCTCCGACCGGAATTGGAAAAACAGAAGCAGCCCTGCTGCCAATTTTTGACAGATTCTTGGAAGACAGAGGTAAAGGAATAAGCATTCTGTACATAACGCCCCTGAGAGCTCTCAACAGAGACTTGCTGGAGCGCATGGAATGGTGGTCTAAGAAGCTGAACGTAAAAATCTCAGTCCGCCACGGCGATACTTCGCAGCATATGCGCAGGAAGCAGGCTTTGGCTCCACCTGACATGCTGATAACTACCCCTGAAACCCTGCAGGCAATACTTCCAGGGAAAGTGATGAAGGAGCATCTTAAAAACATTCGATTTGCCGTTGTTGATGAGATCCATGAACTTGCCGAAGACAAGCGAGGAGCCCAACTCAGTTTGGGGTTAGAAAGGCTTGAAGAACTCGCAGGCAAATTTCAGAGAATAGGTCTGAGCGCAACTATAGGCTCTCCAAATTTGGTTTCAAAATTCTTGGCAGGCAAGCGGGATATAGAAATTTTAAAAGTGCCTGCAACAAAAGTAATAGAGCTCAGCGTAGAGAAGCCGATGCCGAAGAAGGAAGATAGAACAATTGCAGAGAAAATCTTTGCAGGTCTGGATGCTTCCTCTAGATTGAGGAGAATTGCTGAGCTGCTAAATTCGCACAACTCTGCGCTGATATTCGTCAACACAAGAGAAATGGCCGAGATTCTCGCTTCGAGGTTCAGAATTCTTGGAGAGAACGTGGGCATTCACCACAGCTCTCTCTCCCAGGAAGTGCGCATAGCAGCAGAGCAGGATTTTAAGGCACAGAAGCTCAAGGCTCTAATCTGCACCTCTTCTCTCGAGCTGGGAATAGACGTTGGGAGTATAGACATCGTGATACAATACAAGAGTCCAAGACAGGTTACAAGACTTCTACAGCGCATAGGCAGGTCAGGGCACAGAATTGGAAGGAAGTCTAAAGGGGTAGTAATAGCGACAGACGCTGACGATATGCTAGAAGCTATGGTGATTGCAGAAAAGGGGTACAAAGAAAAACTGGAAGAAGTAGAGCTCAATGAAAAACCGTACGATGTTCTTGCGCATCAGCTCGTCGGTCTCGCCCTGGATTTTGGAAAAATTTCGAAGAATAAAGCCTTTGAAATTGTTAAGAGGAGCTTTGTTTTTTCAAACTTAACGCAAGAAGAGTTCGAGAGAGTTTTGAATTTACTGAATTCGCTGAAACTGATTTGGCTGGACGATGAAAAATTTGGCAGGGGAAGGACATCCTGGAAGTATTACTTCGAAAATCTTTCAACGATACCGGACGAGCGGCGCTACTTTGTTAGGAACATTATAACTCGGGGGAACGTGGGCATTCTGGACGAGGCATTCGTCGTAAATTACGTTGAATCTGGAAATCTGATAATCTTCAAGGGTGCTCCCTGGAGGATTATTTCGCTGGATGAGAGGGAGATACTCGTCGAGCCTGTAGAGGAAGTAACAGGAGCGATACCTTCCTGGGTGGGCGAGGAGATACCGGTGCCCTTTGAAGTTGCCAGGGAAGTAGGTCGACTCAGAGGCGAAATAGCTGTCCAAGAATTAAAAGCGCTCGACGGCTACCCTGCGGATGAATATACTAAGAGACTTGCGATTTCAAAAATTAGAAGACATATAAAAAAAGGTATTCCAGTGCCGGACGATAAACGCATAGTCGTCGAGCTTTTCCAGAATTTTGCTGTCATACACTCCTGCTACGGGACGAAGGTAAATCAAACCCTCGGAAGGACTTTTTCAACTTTGCTTACAGCGCAGCTCGGAAGCTCTGTTGCACTCAGCTGCGATGCTTACAGAATAATTCTGCAATCTCCTCGCAAACTTTCGAAGGAGCAAATGCAAGAGCTTTTTAAAATAGATTTCGAGCTGATTGAGCCGCTGCTTTCAAAGAGCCTGAAGCGCACTGCGCTCTTCAAATGGAAGTTTGTGCATGTAGCGAAGCGCTTCGGCGCAATAGCGAAGGATGTTTCCTATCAAACAATAAAAATCGGAAAGGTAATCGATGCATACGAGGGCTCGCCGATATTCGGGGAAGTTCTCAAAGAGATCTTCAAGAACAGCCTGGATTTGAAGAACACGAAAAAAGTCTTTGAGGGAATAAAGAGCGGCGAGATAAACGTCGAGTTCGTCCTGCTGGATAAACCTTCGCCGCTTGCGGAACTCGGCTTGAAAGCCTATGCAGAAATCGTACTTCCGGAAAGAGCGGAAAGAATGATTTTGAAAGCTCTGAAAAAGAGAATCGAGGACAGGAGGATAGAGCTCTTCTGCATATACTGCGCAAAGTGGTCGACCACGTTTAGAGTGAAGAATATTCAAGAACTGAGGTGCAAAAACTGCGGTGCCGGAATGCTCGCTGTGCTGAAGGGCAGGTACAAAGAGATGGAGAGCGTGTACAGGAGATTCAAAGCCAGAGAATCGCTGAGCAACGTTGAAAAGCAGGAAGTAAAGAGAATGCAGGCTTCTGCGAATTTAGTGCTTTCTTACGGAAAAAGCGCTGTAATAGCGCAGGCTGCTCGTGGCGTAGGACCTGAGGTTGCGAAGCGAGTTTTGCTTGCAGCGAGAGATGAGGAAGATTTGCACAAGAATATTTTAAAGGCAGAAAGAGAGTACGCAAGAACGAAGAGATTCTGGGACTAGTAGCTTTGCTCCTAAAGTAGCTTTTGCTCCTAAAGTCGGCGAAAATTAAGAGTTTAGGAGCAAAGTTAATCAAACCGAAAGGTATATATTTAAAGAGTATACTATTATATTATGAGATTGGTCTCCACGGAGGTTAATCTCCTTCATTAAATATTGTTTTATAATTTTTGTTGCCCAGCAGTTCCCATTAATTTATAAATCTCTTCAATGTTTAAAACCTTAATCTCTCTATATGGATTTAGCATTTCAATAAACTTCATTTTCTTATATCCCCCTTCATCTAAACAAATTATATAGTCGTTTTTATTCAGAGATGTATGTTGATTCACTATATCTTCAAATGATACCGCTCCTCCATTCAATTCTGCGAAGCTTAAAAGCGATTGAAAAAAATCGGTATCGCTAACTATTTTGTTATCAACACTTTCTGATTTATGTATAATAAAAAGCGGATGAGGAAAATGTAGTTCGACTTTTAAAGAGTGCGAAAATTCAGCATTTAAATATTCAATTTCATCATCTCCGATGAATTCTGAATCGATATAGGCAGGCGTATTATCTTTAAGTTGATGATAAATCTCCTTTGCATCGATATGATGAACTGTATGTTTAATGTATCCACAAATAAGGTCACATAAAGAAATACAAGGATGTGTTTGATCTCCGTGGGGGACAATATTAACTACATCGGCTTTTTTCCCAATAAATTTCCATGCTTTAGTTATTTTCCCTTGTATTCCGTCTAATATAACATGTTTTGCATAATTAGGATAGCGGGATTTTAAATAATATCTCCAAATTGGAATAATTGGATAATATTGTTGCAGTATGTTATTAATAAAATCCAACCCAGCCATTTCTTCTTTCCAAGTAGGTACAGGATTCATTAATATGGTATTTGTTACATTTATCTTTTTTATATTCTCAATTTTCAACAATTCCTCAGTCAGTTCTATATGTGCGTCTTGTATATCATAAGATGGGATTTTTCTGAAAATATCCTCGGTTTTTAAAACTCGCCTTAGCAAACTAATATTGTATTTTTTATAAAACCTTTCTATGATATTAAAATACTTATTTCTAAACTCATTATATCCACCAATCTCTACAGCAACTCCCGTAAGATTGGAAAAGTTACCACGTCTAATGATGGCAGAGTCGGAGGCAACGAGATGTTCATTAAACATATTGTTCTAACATTACTTTTATGTTTCATATAAGGTTTTGGGGAAACAAGCTTTGCTACTAAAGTCGGGTTTCTGCTCCTAAAGTCGCTTGAATTTCTTACTTTGGGAGCAAAGCGGGGATTAGCGAAAAGTATTAAATTTGTGCCGATAAGGAATAATCATGAAGCTCGACCTGCACGTGCATACAAAATATTCGAAAGACTGCAGTTTGGAACTCAAGGATATTCTAAAAGCTGCCAGACTCCAAAAACTCGACGGCATAGCTGTTACAGACCACGACACAATTAAAGGGGGAATTGAGACCAAAAAAATCGCTGAAGGTATCGAGGTTATAGTTGGCGCTGAAATCAGGACTGATAGAGGCGAGGTAATAGGATATTTCCTCGAAGAAGAAATAAAGAGCAGAGTTTTGAGAGAGGTAATCGATGAGATAAAATCTCAGGGCGGCGTAACCTGCATACCTCATCCCTATGATATATTTAGAATCTACAGGCTGGCTCCGACAAAAGAAATAGCAAAGCACATAGACTGCATAGAGGTCTTCAACTCCCGCTGCAGGCTGCAGGTGTTCAATGAAAAAGCGCTCAGTTTTGCTATTGAAAATAACTTGGGAAGAACCGCTGGCAGCGATGCTCACTCTCTGGCAGAAATTGGCGCAGGCGGAGTTATTGTGGATTCGCTCGAAGACCTGAGGGGCAATCTAAACCCTGCGATTTTTGGAAGAAAAGCGTCGCTTCTAAATCTCCTTGCGGCGAAACTCGACAAAATGCTATGAAAAGTTTTTTATGCACTTTGGAAGAACTTCATACATGGATGTTAAAGAAATTGCAGCAGCCTCAGCGGTAAAGCTCATAAAAGACAGGCAAATCGTAGGCTTGGGAACCGGCACTACGATGCGATATGCGCTCAAAGAAATTGCGAAGAGGATATACGAGGACGAGCTGGAGATTTTATGCATTCCATCTTCTTTCGATACGCAATTTTTGGCTGTTGAAAGGGGCATTCCTCTGACTTCTCTGGAGGAGCACCAGAGCATTGATATCGCCATCGACGGTGCAGATGAGATGGATGAAAATTTGAATCTAATCAAGGGCAGAGGTGCTGCTCAAACGAGGGAAAAAATAATCGCAAAGCATGCCAGGAGATTCATTGTAATCATGGACGAGAGCAAGATTAAAAAGAAGCTGAGCATGCCAGTGCCGGTTGAGGTGCTCCCGTTTGCCTGGAAAGTTGTTGAGAGGGAACTTAAAAAATTGAAAGGCGTTTCAAATCTGCGAAAAGCAGAGAATAAGGCAGGACCTGTGATAACTGACAATGGAAATTTCATTCTAGATGTTGACTTCGGCGAAATAAGGAATCCAAAAAAGCTGGAGGAAGAAATTAATGCAATCGCCGGGGTAATAGAGAACGGCATCTTTCCTGACATGGCTTCAGAAGTGCACATCGGAACGAAGAAAGGCGTCGTGATTAAGCGCAGGTCGTGAGTCTTGTGCCCAGTTTGCGCCGGGTGTATTCCACCAGTCCCCCGGATTCGAGCAAATTTTGCAGAAATCTCGGCAGTGGTTTGAAGGAGTAATTCTTTCCGCTGGTTAAATTTTTAATGCTTCCCCTATCAAAATCTATCTCTATTTCGTCGCCGTCTTCCGCCTCAACCTCGCATTCAATTAGAGGGAGACCAATGTTTATCGAATTCCTGAAGAATATCCTGGCGAAAGAGCCTGCCACAACGCATGCTACGCCGTTGCCGATTAGCGCCCTCGCAGCATGCTCCCTGCTTGAGCCGCAGCCGAAGTTTTTACCCGCAACGATTATATCGCCCTTTTGCACTTTTTTGGCAAACTCGGGTCTGACCCTCTCGAAAGTGTGCTTCGCTAATTCCTCCGAATCGCCAGTAACGAGATACTCTGCCGGAATAATCTGGTCTGTATCTACATTGTCTCCGAAGCGCCAGACTCTGCCTTTGAGCTTTTTCATTTTTTCAACTCGTTCGGGTCAGTTATCCTTCCAGTTGCCGCACTTGCAGCCACAACCGCAGGATTCGCAAGATAAACTTCGCTGTCCTTGTGCCCCATGCGCCCAACGAAGTTTCGATTCGTCGAGGAGATGCAGCGCTCTCCGCTTGCGAGAACTCCCATGTAGCCCCCTAAACAAGCGCCGCAGGTTGGTCCGCTGACATAGGCATTCGCCTGCGCAAATATTTTTATCAGACCCTCTTTCATCGCCTGCTCGAAAACTGCTTTGCTCGCTGGTACTACAATCATTCTTACGTTTCTGTGAACTTTTCTGCCCTTCAGTATTTTAGCGGCTATTCGAAGGTCTTCAATTCTCCCATTCGTGCAGGAGCCGAGGTATGCCTGGTCTATTACAATGTTGCCCAGTTCTCCTGCTGGTGCAATGTTGCTGGGCAGAAAAGGCTTTGCAACTGTGCATGGAATATCTCTTGTGTCGTAGGTAAAAGTCTCTGCGTACTCTGCGTTTTCATCGGCATATACCGGCCTGTATTTCCCTCTCGCTCTTCCCTTCAGATAATCGAAGACTTTTTCGTCAGGGGGTATTATGCCTGCCTTTGCGCCTGCCTCGACTGCCATATTTGCTATCGAAATTCTGTCAGACAAAGGTAAGACCCTAATAGTACTGCCGTAAAACTCCATCACCTTATATAGAGCTCCGTCCACGCCTATGCTGCCTATTATGTGCAGGATAATGTCTTTTCCCATCACATACTTGCCGGGCTTTCCATTTACGACGAATCTCTGGGTTTGGGGTACCTTGAACCAGAGCTTGCCGAGAGCCATCGCAGAAGCTGCCTCTGTAGAGCCCACGCCTGTTGAAAAGGCGCCTAAGGCGCCATAGGAGCAGGTGTGCGAGTCTGCGCCTATTATAAGCCTTCCAGGAGCAACAAAACCCTGCTCAATCATTACCTGATGACAAACTCCTGCCCGGCCCACTTCAAAATAATTCGGCAGGTTGTATTTTTTTGCAAACTCGCGCATCGCCTTCGCCTGCTCTGCGCTTGCTATGTCCTTGTTCGGAACGTAGTGGTCCGGTATGAGCACTACTTTTTCTCTAATCGGCTGTGCATCGAATTTCTCAAAAACCTCGAAGGCGGGCAGACCTGTGACATCGTTAACCATGACATAGTCTATCTCTGCCTCTACGATTTTGCCCGACTCGACTTTTTTCATTCCAGACTTCACTGCCAGAATTTTCTCAGCTATCGTCGCCATGTCCTCAAACTATTTATACTAATCCTGTTAAAAATGTTTGTGCTATGGATGATTTGAAGTTTCAAAAAGTCAAAATCAGCGGAATATTCATGGCTAATGCTCCAGAAGGAGTAACGCCTATAGTACTTTTGGAGAGCGATGAGAAGAGAATACTGCCAATTTACATCGGCGCAGCTGAAGCTTTCTCCATACAAACTGCGCTGGAGAAACTTTCGTATCCCAGGCCGCTAACGCACGACCTGCTTATAACTATTCTTGAAGAGCTGAAGTCAAAAATAGAAAAAGTCGTAATAGACGACCTCAACGACGGAATATTTTTTGCGAGAGTCATCGTTAAGAAAAACGGAGACGAATACGAATTCGATGCCAGACCGAGCGACAGCATAGCGCTTGCGATTAGATGCGAAGCGCCTGTTTACGTTTCGAAAAAAGTGATGGAAAACGCATCTGTGGATAAAAAATCTTATAAATTAAAATAGCGAAATGACTTCACGCAGTCTATCTGCCAAAGGCTCCAGTTTCGAAGGTAATACTTCTAGAAATTTTTTAGCCTTATTTGTAGAAACTGCGCCTCTCGGAGAGGGTTTTATTATTCCATTATGCTCAAGAATCCTCAGAGAATAGCGAACTTTGTGCGGGGGAAGCTTGCTGAGCTTCGAGAGCCTTATAATGCCTATGGGCTCGTTCTTAGTAACGAGCTTCAAAATCTTAACGTGCCTCTGTATCAGCTCAATTTCGTCTTCAAGATTCGATAACATTTATATCTAAGCCAATATATAGCATGCCACGGTATATAAATCAGCCCTTTTGAAAAAAGCGCTGGCGGAAAAGGTTGTGAGCGATTCGAGAGCTTTGCTCTCGAGCTCTGTGGGTTCTCCAAGGGCAAGCCCTTGGAAGCGAACAATACCCTTGCGTAAGCAAGACCGAATGGTTTTGCGCCTACCTAACGGTATTGGGTCAAGACACGAGGAGAAATGAAGGGTCTCGGCATGAAAAAGGTGACAAAATGGAAGTAAGAGTTGAAAAAGTTGAAGGAATTAGGGGCAATGTAATTGCGCCTCCTTCCAAGAGCTATACTCATCGAGCCTTCATTATCGCCTCACTTGCCGAAGGGTGCTCTGTGATTAAAAATTATTTAAGAGCGCAGGATACTCTCTCAACTTTGAAGGCATGTGGAGCTTTTGGAGTCAGGATAGAGGAAAACGACAGAGTAACAATTCACGGCTCTGGAGGGAAGTTACAAACGCCAAAAGGGGTAATAGACTGCGAAAATTCTGGCACCACGATGAGGCTGATTTCGGGCATTGCTGCGTTGGATGGAGAAGTTACCCTTACTGGAGATGCTTCGATACAGCGGAGACCCATGCAGCCGCTGCTCGATGCCCTGAAGCAGCTTGGTGTTGAGGTATATTCTACCAAGGGGGACGGCACGCCTCCTATACTAATGAAGGGGGGAAATTTGAAGGGGGGCAAGGTAAAAATTCGGGGCGACATAAGCTCCCAGTTCATTTCATCGCTCCTAATACTCTCTCCCTGCGTTAAGGACGATGTCAGGATAACTGTAACAACTCCAATGAAATCGAAGCCATATATTGATTTAACGCTGGATATAATGGAGAAGTTCGGAGTGAAAGTAGAGAACAAAAACTACAGGGAATTTTTCATAAAAGCTGGACAAAAATACAGAGGCAGGGAATACGAAATCGAGGGAGATTATTCCTCTGCGTCATATTTTCTGGCGCTTGCAGCGATGACGCACTCTGAAATTACTGTAAAAAATCTTTTCAAGGAAACCAAGCAAGGTGATAGGAAGCTCTTGGATATTCTAAAAAAGATGGGGGCTGAAGTGGCTGTAAGAGATAGAGAGATTACTGTAAAGGGAGCGAAGCTCCAAGGGATAAGAGCGAGCCTAGGCGATGCCCCTGATTTATTGCCAGCGGTTGCTGCACTCGCATGCAAGGCAAAAGGAAAAACTGTGATAAAGAACGTAGAGCATGCAAGGTTTAAAGAGAGCGACAGAATCGCAGCATGCAGCAGCGAACTAAGCAAGTTCGGCGTGGATATAGAAGAGAAAAGAGACGGACTCGTTATTTACGGTACAGGCAGGTTAACTGGTGCTAGAGTAAACAGCGTTGATAAGCTGGGGAGAGCTGACCACAGAATGGCAATGGCTCTCGCTGTCGCAGGTCTGGCTGCAGAGGGAGAAACGAGCATTGAAAATGCAGAGTGCGTGGAAATTTCCTTCCCTGATTTTTTCAACATTTTAAGGTCTCTTGGAATTATTTTATCAGCGCCATAATTATAAAACTGGCCAGGTCTCCAAAGAATGCAGCGATTAGAAATCCAATGGTTATCGGGATAAGAAAGGGCAGCGCAGGAGTAACCCAGACTTCACCCCTGCCATTTTTTTTACCGAGCCGCACCTTGCTCACGTTGAGAAATATGCTGTCGACAACCGCTTCATAGCTTTTGATTTGAGAGGCATCTTTCTTATATCCGAGGAACAAGACAAAAAAATCTCTCACCGACCTTATTTCTTTCAGATGTTTGAGATTGCGAGTGAAAAAAAATATTGGCAGCAGAGCAGATAGAAGTACTGCGTTCGCAAAAACGCTGATTGCAAAGATTGGAAACAGGGTAATTGCGCTTGGATAAACTGGAAATAGAGCTCCAATTCCCACGAGAATCTTTGCGTCTCCACCGCCAATGAGCCCCAGGTAGTATAGCGCCAAACTAAAAATCGCAGTTGCCACTACTGAAATCAAAAAATTTTTTATCTCAAAATTATAAAGAAGGAATAAAATACCCAGAGCCGCCAACAAAAGCCAGGACTTGTCATCTATCTCCCTGTGCTTCCAGTCCAAAAACGAAGCGTATGCCAGTATCGGGAAAGTCAAAAATACCTTAAGAATTTCAATCATAGTTCCATCTTTTTATTTCCTCCACTTTAACAGCTGCCTTTGACCCAGGTTTTCTCCTGAATCTAAATAAGTTCCTCAGCCTGGTAAAAAATCCAACAATGTATTCTTCTCCAACTAAGTGAGCAGCAAGTTTTTTGAATTCTATTGCAGCAGGAGAATTGGGGCTGTTCAGCACCACCGGATTTCCTGAAGCTATACCCTCTCTGACCCCGGCGTCTTCTGGCACTACCGCAATGACCCTTGCATCGAGGAAAGGTTCAATCTCGGAAACTGAGAGCTCGTATCTCTCGTTCCTAACTCTATTCAGCACGACTCCTCCAACAAGTACCTTATTTCTTTTTGCCACCTCTATAGCCTTGAGGGCGTCTGTAATTGCCGGAAGTTCTGGATTCGTCACAACTAAAACCTCATCACAAAGTTCCAGTATCGGAATGATTTCATTCCCCAAGCCGGAGCAGGAATCTATCAAAATTAATTCATAACTCTCTAACTCATTCAAGAACTCCTTTAACTCCTCTAAATCCGGATATGCTTTACTCGGTGCGAGAGGAGCTAGCAGCAGTTTAACGCCGCTTACATGCGCCTGCACTGCCTCCAAAATTGGAACTTTTTTTTTCAATACATCCTCAAGAGAAACGGAAGGAGAATAGATTCCAAAATGCAGTCCTAAATCCGAAGTAATAGTGCTGCCGTCTATAAGAACTACTCTCTTTTTAAACTCAGAAGCCAAGGCAGCACCTATATTTGCAACAGCAGTTGTTTTCCCTACGCCGCCTTTTCCTGAAATAACCGCTATAGTCTTCATTCAATTCTCCCTTTCGCCAGCCTTACTCCATGCTTTATTTGTTTTAGTGCCCTTATCTTTTTTCCTCTGTAGACTCTGCTAACATATATCCTTCTCAGAATCAATGCTACGAACATAAAAAAAATAACATAGCTAATGTGGAACTTACGCAGTATTCTCTCCTCCCAACGTACTTCTGTAGGAGCGGGCTTAACTTTCGCTGTCTCTGGAGTAACTATAAGCGAGGGGGCGATGCTCTCTACGTGATAAATCGCTCCGCGCAAGTCTTCGTATATCACATCTAATCTCGGAAGCTGATAGGTTGCGCTCTCTGGCTTATATAAATTTTTGGCCCTAACTTTATATGAAATTACTATAGATTCTCCTGGCTTGAGCTCCCCACCCCACGCCAGTTTTCCCTCTATCAGCTCTAAGCCGCCGGGAATTGAGTCTCTGAAGCGTACGTTACTCGCCCTGCCCTCTCCAAGATTTTGTATAGCTATCTCAACTGTAGTGCTTTCGCCCTCAGCTATAACTGAATTTGCGATAAATTTCGATACGCTCAATCTTGGTAATTTGGATACGTCCTCTGCTGGCTGTATTCTTTTGAAGAAATAAATGTTGTTGTCATAAGAACCGGCTACAGCATAGTTTCCGTCAATAGATGTCGCAACCGAAGATACATAGTAAGCAGTCCTATATTTCCCAGATAAATTACCGGAGTAATTTAGGAAGTAGACGTTGTTATCCCTCGAACCTGCAACCACGTATTCTCCGCCAGAGGACAGTGCAACATCCCATATTTCATCGCCGGCCTTGTACTTCCACAGCAGCTTTCCTGTTGAGTCGAAAAAGTAGACGTGGTTATCGTAGCTGCCTGCCACTATGTATTTACCGTCTGGAGAGATTGAAGTGCTGAGTCCAACGTCAAAGACTTTATACTTCCAGTGCAAAACGCCTTCTGAGTCGAAGAGATAAATGTGGTTATCATAGCTGCCTGCTGCTGTGTAGCGGCCGTCTGAGGAGATGGAAGTACTTAGCACAACGTCGTCTGTCCTGTACTTCCATAACAATTTGCCGGTTGAATCGAATAAATACACGTGGTTATCATAGCTGCCTGCTGCTGTGTATTTACCATCTGAGGAGATAGCTACTGTCCAGACAGTGTCGCCAGTTGCGTACTTCCACAGCAGCTTTCCTGTTGAGTCGAAAAAGTAGATGTTGCGGTCTTTTGAGCCTGCTGCTGTGTATTTACCATCTGAGGAGATAGCTACTGTCCAGACAGTGTCGCCAGTTGCGTACTTCCACAGCAGCTTTCCTGTTGAGTCGAAAAAGTAGACGTGGTTATCGTAGCTGCCTGCTGCTGTGTATTTACCGTCTGACGACATGCCGACCGTCCAGACTCCAGAGGCGGTAGAATAACTCCAAATCATTACCTGCTCTTCTGTATAAGCTACTGGTGTAATGGAAAGCGATGCAAGTAATATTAAACCTATTAACTTTTTTTTATTCATTTATTGCCCTTCTTCTGGGAATGTAAACAGCCTCAAACCTATCTTATATAATTCCACGGCTAATCTATGCTTGGTGAGAACTTCTGGAAGAGCGTACAGCGCCTTTATCTCAGTGAACGTCCCCTTCTCTAAACCAGCAACAATCCAGCTCACATCTCTGGTTTTATGTTTTAGCAGGTATGCCCACGTTACCCCAGGTATCTCACGACCTCTCGTATATACAACCGGCGCATCATATTCTAATGAAATGGTCAAAGCGTCTGTGCTTGGAGCAGTACCGTCAGTTATCACGATTACCTCCGGGCTTTCGATTTTCTCGGCCAGCTTTACAGCTGTCTCGTATCTCGTCTCGCCCCAAATTCTCTCCACATAAGCTATTTCTTTAAGCTGATTTTCAACCTTTGTAGAAACCGCCATAGGACCACCGATTACTATTATCTTGTTTGGTTTCAGTTTTTTCAGGGCATTTAAAGTCGACTCCGGCAATTTCTCTGTCTCCGTCAGCAGTATTGGTGCACGCATATGCTTTGCATATGCAACCGCTGCTATGCCGTCTACTGGGGATTCGGTCCTCACAACTATAACTGTGGCTGGAAGTATGTAGCTGTCCAAGACTTTTGTATTGGAAAAGTCGTACATTTCTTCGAAGGTTGTGGGAGTAACAACAGGAATACCGCGAATGACTCTTGCTGGTTCGCCCACCGGCGTAACTGGCTCTGATAGAAGACCCCTTACCAGCGGGAAAGTTGGAACAGGATATTGTCCGGCTGTAATAAGCGTTGGAGCGAGCGATACGGGTCCACTAAAGAATGGCTTTGACTTCAGGAATTTATCCTCAATAATTTTTTTCATAAGCTGGGGTGTTAGAAGGTATACTCCTCCCACGAAGGTCGGTGGAGCTATAAAGACACCTACATCCGCTGGTGGCACTTCATAGTTACCTGGAAGCACCTGGGCTGCGGCAAGCTCATTGAGTATAAAGAAAAGAATTAAAACTGCAATTTTTTTTCTCAACTTTTTCACCTGTCCCCAAACGTCTACAGAACTAATACCTCTCCTCGCTGTCCTGCTCCACTATTCTGCTGGAGCTTCCTCAAGCGCTCGCTTTACAGCAGCCTCTACCTCGTCTATCCTGAAAGGCTTGGAAATGTAGTCGTCTGCGCCCTTCTTCATCGCCTCTACGGCGCTTTTAGTAGAGGCGAAGGCTGTTATCATTATAACTCTTATCTGCGGCTTGAGCCTCTTGATTTCGAGCAGCAGCTCCATGCCGCTCATTCCGGGCATCTTGATGTCTGCCAACACAACGCCGTAATCTTCCTTCTTTATTTTCTCTAAGGCTTCCGTTCCAGAGCCAACATGGGAAACTTCGTACCCCGCTTCCATCAGCACCTCAGACAGATCTATCCTTATTTGTTTCTCGTCGTCCACGACCAAGATTTTCTTCATTTTTTAACCACCGGCAGTTTAATAGTAAAAGTACTTCCAGCTCCAACCTCGCTCTCCACTTCTATTTTGCCCTTGTGTTTCTGAATTATTCCGTAACTTATAGATAAGCCTAATCCGATTCCCTTTCCTACCTCTCTGGTTGTGAAGAAAGGATCGAAGATTTTACCGAGGTTCTCCTTTGGAATTCCAACGCCGGTATCTGTGAACCTTATTTCAATTGTACTGCCAACAACCAGCGTTGCAATACTCAGCCTGCCTCCATCTGGCATTGCTTGACAAGCATTGTCTATGATGTTAATGAATACCTGCCGCAGCCGGGTATCGTCAGCAAGTATCTCGGGTAAATCTCCAAAATTCCTGACTACCTCTATTCCAACGAATTTGTGCTTCAAATCATCCAAAACCTTTGTAATCAGAGAATTTATGTCTACCGGAGCACGCCTGAGCTCGGATTCTCTTGAGAAGTCCAGCAAGTCCTTAACAATCCCTGCGGCCGTATCTACATTCTCTTGGATTATCTTCAATCTCTCTGCATACCTGTCGCCTTCTTTCGCTTCTCTAAGAAGCCTTTGCGCATTCAGAGATATGTTCGCCAGAGGATTGTTTATTTCGTGGGCAACGCCGGTTGCCATCGCCCCTAGCGAAGCAAGTTTTTCTGACTGGATTAGCCTTCTCTGAACATCCTGCAGGTTGCTCACCATAGCATTGAACGCCGAGGCAAGCCACTCAACCTCATCCCCTGTCTTTAAATCTATTCTGTGACTTAAATTTCCCCTGCCTATCTCCTCAGCCCCCCTAACCAGCTGCCGTATTGGAGTAGTTACTGTGTAACTTAGTAACACTGCGGCTGACAAAACTATCAGCGTTATGCCGCCTCCCACTATTATAATAGCTCTCCGCAAAGCATCAACTGGGGCGAATGCTTCTGCCTGCTCTATCTCAGCCAGTATGCACAGCTGTCTGCTTTCCATCCATCTATAAGAACCGATAACTGGAATGCCCTTATAGTTCTCATAAAATCCTGCCCCTGAGCTATACTTCAGGCATTCGTCAACTCCTCTCGTATGCACTTCTTTTTTAAATGGCTGCTCTGAAAGGAAGGAGCGATTGCTATCCACAAGATAGATTTCTCCAGTCCTTCCCGAGAAAGTTTTCTCTTTGACTATTGCGTTTAATCGCTCCAGGCTCACTTTCCCGGCTACTGTGCCGAGTACCCTGTCTTCCTCGGTTTTAACCAGCGCAGCTGTAATCATCACCGATCCCTCAAGCGGAGATGTATATACCCCCCTCTTTTCAAACGATTCGTACCTGCCTTCTTCTTTACTTGTTGAAACTTGCACCACGCCTTTGACGCTCAAAAAGGAAATTTCAAGAAAATCAGAATCCTCTTCCTTAAGTGTCTTAAACTCATAAAACATGTCCTCATAAGCTCTTGTATAAACTGGGTCAGTCTTAATGTGCGTTGCCAATCGGAGCGAATTTTTCTGAACAGCAGGAGACCTCGCAAGCAGCACAATTTCTTTTTCCTTATTGGCAATCCACGCTTCAATTTCCTCCTCTTTCAGAGCAGTTGCAGTAGTCAAATAATTAAAGGACTGAACTTCGATAGCTTTCCTGCCGCTCTCATATGCCATAAAACCTACGACAGTAAGAGGTACTATAGAGAATATCAGAAAATACGCCATGAGTCGAATCTTCAAGCGCATATTATTTACTTTGGTGCTTGCAATATAAACTTATTTAAGCTAATAAAAACAATCTGTATGCATGCTCCGACCGAGACTTTCCGTCTTATTCCTTCTCTCAATATTCCTGGCAATTACGCTTCTGGAGTACGTATTTACTTACACTGACGCAGCGTATGGAATAATTTTAGCACTTTTCCTGACGATTTTCATATATGTCATTGTTTCAATGCCGAGATTTGAAACAGATGTAACGAGAGCTGCCGAATCTCTGGCTTTAATACCTCTATATGTGCTGTTTACCTCCTCCCTGCCATGGTTCTTCATAAAGCAGGAGTATGTACTGCCTGCAGTATACTCGATAATCCTAGGGCTGTGCTTCCTTCATATGTATGAAAAGGGGATAAGTTTGGAGGGCGCAGGTCTGAAAACTAAAAATTGGTTTAAATTGGCTGTTATCGGTTCTATGATAGGAATACCCACAGGGATTGCGGAATACCTTGTTCTGCTACCAGAGCCAGCTTTTCCAGTATTTCAGATTCACTACTTCCTCAGAGATTGTGTTTACATGATACTCTTCGTGGGTCTTGCGGAAGAGCTGCTCTTCAGAGGTATAATACAAACAGATTTGCAGAGGATTTTTGGAAAGCTTCCTGGACTGTTAAGCGCTTCCTACCTCTTCGGAATAATGCACCTAACCTGGCGCTCCCTGCCAGAGCTCCTATTTACTTTTTGGGCAGGATACCTGCTCGGCTACGTTTACAACAGAACGAACAGTTTGACTGCGCCGATATTCCTGCACGGGGTGAACAACGTTATGCTCGTCGCTGTTTTGCCTTACTTAGGAAGATTATGAAAATAGTGGGTCTTAGAGTAGATATAGACGCTGTAAGGGATGCAGAAGCTCTGCCTGCGCTTCTGGAGCTTCTAAAAAAATATGAAGTGAAGGCAACGTTTTTTGCTGCCACCGGTTATGACAGGGCGGGCATGAATATAATAAAATATATAGACAAGCCGAGAAAGCTCATCGAAAAAATGCCTCTGAAGCGCTATGGATTAAAAAATCTGCTTCTAAGCGTCGTGCATCCTGCGCAACTTCAGGAGCACCCGAACCTAAAGAGGATAATAGAAGATGAACATGAGTTAGGTTTGCATGGCTACGAGCACCATGAATGGGCAAACAATCTGAATAAGTCAAGCCGGAGTGAAATAAGGAAAAAAATAGAGACTGGCTGCAAGCTTTTCAGAGAAGCTTTTAAATCAAAGCCTACTTCCTTTGCCTCTCCTGGATTCAAAGCAACTGCCAACTTCCTGCTTGCTATCGAGGGCTTTAAATTCAAATATTCAAGTGATCTCCTGTGCGGTGATTTCCTGTGCGGTGACTCTGTATTCGAAAAACCTTTTTATCCAGTAGTCAGCGGAAGAGAACTGAGCACTCTACAAGTGCCTGTAACGCTGGATTTTGAGGATGTACAATTTATAGACCTATTCAGGAAAAAGCTGAACGATGAGAACCTGCTCACCTTCTACCTGCATCCACATGCAACACTGTTCAAAAATAAAATTTTTGAGCAGGTGCTGGAAACTTATGGCACTAAATTTAGAACGTTTGCAGAGGTGGCAGAGGAATGGGAATGAAGATACTGCACATTTATGAGCTGGGTCCTCTCAGCAAGGAGAATATTTTTGGCGGCATCGAAGTCGCTATTTTGGAGCTCTGCAGGCAGCTTGCTAAGAAGCATGAAGTAGCGGTGCTAACTGGAGCTGGAAAAAATGGGAAAGAAAAGGAATACTATATCGATGGAGTGAAAATAATTCCAACAGACTTTGCAGGTATAATGCGGGCTACCTGGAGCCCAACGAACCTGAGACTGCTGAGACAGGCCGCTTTTCCGCTGGCTTTGAAAAATCTGCCCTGCAAACTGGACTACGACGTTTATCACGGGCACATCTACACCTCTGGCTTGATAGCGAATTACCTAGCCAGGAGAAACGGCGCAGCAGCAGTAAATACGATACACGGCTCGTATTACCCGATCTGGGATATTTTAGAGAATCCGCTCAAAGCAGGTCTTTTTAGATCTGCGGAAAGATTTCTAGCGCCTTTGCTTGCGAGATTGTCGCACCTGCAAATTCACACATGCAGCTATTTTGCGGAGCAAGTGCTGAAGTGGGGTGCTCCAAAGGATAAAGTAAAAGTCATTTACAACGGAGTCGACGTGGAATTATTTCGCCCGAGAGCTAGAGCTGTAAACCCTGCCCCAGTAATATTCACAGCAAGAAGACTTGTTAAAAAGAACGGAGTTGAGTACCTTATAAGAGCCTTGCATCTAGTTCTCAAGGAAAAAAAATGCATGCTATACATCGCTGGCGATGGACCAGAAAAACCGAAACTTGAGTCTCTTGCAAGTAGCCTGGGAATAGCCGAGTATGTAAGATTTCTGGGTTTTGTAAAGCATAGCGAAATTCCCTCTTACCTATCACTTGCAGATTTAGCAGTTATTCCAAGTATAGTAGAGTCAACCAGCCTTTTCATGCTTGAAGCTATGGCGTGCGGAAAACCTGTAATTGCAACAAAAAATGGGGGTATGGGAGAGATAATCAGCTCAGATAACGGAATGCTGATTGAACCTGCGAATGAAAAGGAGCTCGCAGAAAAAATACTTCTGCTCCTGCAAAGTGAAGAACTTCGCTCAGAAATTGGAAAAAAAGCATATGAAACTGCGAGAAAACTCAGCTGGAAGGAGATAGCGAGAGAAACTGAAATGACTTATTACTATGTGGTCAAGTAAATAGCAGACATTTGTTAGAGCTAGAAAAAAGCAAAGTTGTCTAAGTTTTGTGTGAATTTGTAGACCATATTTTGAAGACATATTAGGCGTATTTTGTGAACGAGTAGAATGTCAAGACCAGATAAAAACCTAGCAAAAATAGCAATTGCTTTACCGGTCATTTTAATACTTGTTCTATTTTCCCTCAGTCTGCACTCTCTATCCAGTCCTGTCGTGCTGAGCATCTTTCCACAAGTGCCCAAGGAGGGCATGCCGATAACCTTATCCTTCTCTTTAACGAACTATCACCTCTTCGAAAAGGACTACAACTACGAGTTTTATGCCAATGGCAGGCGAGTATTAGAAGGGAGTACGACTGTGCGTCCGCTTTCATCTAGGGAGTATCGCTATGTGTATAAAAATCCATTGAAGCTTGGGGAGAGAGTTAACTTCGTGGTTACGGTAAGCACGCAGAACGAGGTCTATGAGCAATCGCTCTCTATACCTGCCTATCCGCCCCAGGTCTGGTGTTCCTTTGTATCCTTTGCAACTTTTTCCACGTCTATGGGCACGTCCCTAACCTCAATGCCCTACTATCAAGATTCCTTCGGCTTAAACCAGGCTTTTAATGTAGGGGTCATATTTTCGGTAATCCTTATTATGATATTAATCCAGGTGGAGCTTACCGAGCCTTTTACCAAAACTATGAACATGCTCGGAAGGCTGAGGTCGAGGTTTAACAGACTCTCTGCAGTATTATTCATAATTTTTATAGCAATGATATTTACGCAAATAGTGCTCATAATAGGAGGATAACATTGCAAAAATTGTATCTCATAACAATAGCTCTTCTGCTCAGCTTTAGTGTTCCTCCAGCTTTTGCAGATAATGCTTCGTCAGACCTGAAGGTCAAACTGAAATTCGAGCCCCCTCATGATATTGACTGTTATGATAATGTAACGCTGGAAATGGAAATAAAAAACAAAAATAAAGATTACCCTGCAACAAACGTTTTCCCCAGAATAACTCTGAGTGCCGACCCGGAGGCAGGATACGTCCTGATAAGTGGTCCGAATCCAGCGCCGCCAATAAACATCAGCGCCAAGGGAACAGGGAATTACAGCTGGACTTACCAGGTATGGTACTACGGCGATAAAGGTAGAGGGAAATTTGAGGCTTCGGGCTATGCGTATGGCGAGATTAACGGCATACCACAGACGAGCGAGACAAAGAAGGCTGTGCTAAGAATTAAAAGATGTGTTGTACCAGAATTCTCCTTTGGGTCGGGCATATCTCTCCTATTTGCTGGACTAGTTTATTTCGCTGCGAGGCAAAAAGGTCGATATCGGTGAAAGATACAAATAAGATTTTAATTTCGCTGTACATAGCAGCCGGGATTCTTTTCTTTTATATAATTTTATCAATTTCTCAGTTTGCCTCTTCCTCGGAGATGCCGGTAATGGACCAGGAGCAAAATATAGTTGAGCTTGGAAATTACACTGTGGTTCAGTTCAAGGTCATTAATCAAGCAAATCAAGAAAAAAATTATACTTTTAAGATATTGGAGAATGAGCTCGAAGTTTACGGTGAAGAGATTTCGGTGGAAGGGGAGGGCGGCTGGTTCCAGCACGTGCGGTACTACTCACGAGGAGCCGGAAAGGTAAACGTCACTATACTTATCCGCATGGAAAATAAGTCCTCTCCTTCAACGACTACTTATTATTTGTTTGCAGATAAATTGTAGGTCTGCGTTTTCATATCACAAAATTAACGTTTTCCTTCGTGCAGCCAAAAACTATACTCGTTCTGATTTCGTTGATTCCCTTAATTCTGGTCATGTTTTTCTCCACAATCTCTTTCAGGCTTGCCATGTCCCTGGTTCGAATCTTGGCTACTACATCATAATCTCCAATAGTAGTATAGACTTCGGTTACATCTTCTATTTTGCTCAGCTGCCCTGCGATTTCAGCTGCCCTGCCTACTTCGCAGGTTATTGCAACTATTGCCGTGGTTTCTTTTCCGTACTCCTTCTGGTTCATGGTAATCGTGAATGCCCTGATAACTTTATCCGCAAGTTTCCTGATTCTTTTGTGCACTGCTACATCGCTTATTCTTGCATATCTGGATATTTCTTTATACGGCGTCCTGGAATTTTTTTGGAGCACTTCTAAAATTTTTTTGTCTCTCTCATCCATTTCAATCCACTCCTCGAAACTCGTTGCACTCGTTTCTCGTCGTGTCTTGACCCATGACGCCACTTGCTCACGCAAGTGGGTGTCGGCACAAGTAGGCATTCGTTCTGCTGATATGGGAAGCTTGCCTACGAAGTGCTGACAAGTGCTGAGTTAAGGGTTCTAACTGCTGCAAAGGTATCGTTTTTCTATGGTTAAAAATTTGGTTTAGTATCTTATATATTTTTCGGTATACTGGTTAATAAAATCTTTTAGAAAACTTTATATATGCAAGAATATATTATCAAATTAACTAATTATTCCAAATTTGTTTGGAAATCAAAAGAAGAACTCTTCCAAAAAATTTGGAAATAGGAGGGTAAAAATGACCGAAGAAAATCTTGAACGTCGAAGCACGCTTTCCAAGATTCGAAAGAGAGACGGCAGGATAGCCGAGTTCGACCAGAAGAAAATTACGAATGCAATATACAGGGCATTGCTTGCAACGCAGGATGTGGAGCACCAGAAATCGCAGGCTACCTTAACTGGTGTGCCCTACCCAAAAGAGGTTTCGCTCAGCAAACTCGCAAAAGAATTGTCTGGCAAGGTTGTAGCTGTACTGGAGTACCAGTTCGACAGCAAGAGCGTTCCGACTGTTGAAGAAGTTCAGGATGTCGTTGAAAGAGTTCTAATAAAGAACGATTTGGCTGAAACCGCAAAAGCTTACATCCTTTACAGACACCAGCGCAAGAAAATCAGAGAAATAAAATCCACTTTCGTTGATGTTCAAAATACAATGAGCGAGTACTTGAACCAGACTGACTGGAGAGTCAGAGAAAACAGCAACGAGGATTACTCCTTCTCAGGATTGATGCTGCACGTCTCTGGAAAAGTCATTGCAAATTATGTGCTGAACGAGATTTACACGCCTGCTATCGCAGAGGCTCACAAAAAAGGATACATACATCTACATGATTTGGGGCACGGCGTCGTGGGCTACTGCGCAGGCTGGTCTCTGAAAAACTTGCTTGTTAGAGGCTTCGGGAACGTTCCAAATAAAGTGGATACAAAGCCTGCGAAGCATCTCGACGTGGTAATCTCGCAGATGGTGAACTACATGGGCTGCTTGCAAATGGAGTTTGCAGGTGCGCAGGCTTTCTCTTCAGTAGATACCCTGCTTGCACCCTTCGTAAAGGCTGACAGTCTAACTTACAGGCAGGTGAAGCAGAACTTACAGCGCCTGGTCTTTTCTCTGAACATTCCTTCGAGGTGGGGCTGCCAGATGCCCTTCACAAATTTAACTTTCGACTGGACAGTGCCCGAGGACATGAAGAACGAGAGAGCAATCGTAGGCGGCATGGAGCAAAATTTTACTTACGGCGACTGCCAGGCTGAGATGGACATGATAAACAAGGCATTCCTGGAAATTATGAGAGACGGCGATGCAAATGGCAGGATATTTACCTTTCCGATACCCACTTACAATCTGACCAAGGATTTCGACTGGGACAGCGAAAATGCAAACCTGCTTTTCGAAGTTACCGCAAAGTACGGCACGCCCTACTTCCAGAACTACATAGGAAGCGAGTTAGACCCGAAGAGCATCAGGGCGATGTGCTGCAGGTTAAACTTAAATCTGAACGAGCTCGTAAGGAGACCAGGTCACGTTTTTGCAGCAGGAGACAGCACGGGCAGCATAGGCGTGGTAACCATCAACATGAACAGGCTCGGCTATGAATCCAAAACGAAAGAAGAGTTCTTCGAAAGATTACAGCGCTACATGATTCTGGCAGAGGATTCTCTTGAGATAAAAAGGAAGGTCATAGAGAAGAACCTGCAGAACGGCTTAATGCCCTACACGAAGTCTTACCTGGGAACTTTCAGAAATCACTTCTCCACGATTGGTCTCTGCGGAATGAACGAGGCATGCCTGAATTTCTTGGGAAAGAGTATTGCAGCGCAGGAAGGAAAAGCATTTGTAATTGAAACGCTGCTTTTCATGAGAGACCTCATAAGAGAATTCCAGAGAGAAACTGGCAACCTGTACAATCTAGAAGCAACGCCCGCAGAATCTACTGCGTACAGATTCGGAAAGTTAGACAAGGAACTCTACCCTGATATAATAACTGCGGGCGGGGATACCCCCTACCTGACAAACTCGACACACCTGCCCGTCAATTATACTGACGATGCAATAGAAGCAATAGAACACCAGAACGATGTACAGCCCCTTTATACCGGAGGAACAATCTTCCATACCTTCATGGGTGAAAGAATGAGCGGCGCAGAGAGCTGTAGGACTTTGGTTAAGAGAATAGCGCACAACACCAAGATACCATACTTTACGATAACCCCTACTTTTAGCGTGTGCAGAACTCACGGCTACATAAAAGGCGAACAGCTGCGCTGCCCTGAATGCGGCTCTGAAACAGAGATTTACTCCAGAATTGTAGGATACTTCAGACCTGTGAAAAACTGGAACAGGGGCAAAAAGGAAGAGTTCAGAGAAAGGTTGGAATACGAAGAATCCAAGACTCTGAGCCACAGCCTCGAGAGGGAAATTATTGCGGAGCACAAGTTAGTGAGCGTTGCTACTTAATATGCTAATAAAAGGCTTAGTTAAGACTACATTAATAGACTATCCCGGAAAAGTTGCATGTACTGTTTTTCTCGCCAAGTGCAACTTCCGCTGCCCCTACTGCCAGAATCCTGATTTAGTCGTTGGCTACGGGGAGCTTCCTACGATTTCTGAAGAGGAAATCTTCGGGCATTTAAAATCCAGGAAAAAGTGGCTCGACGGAGTATGCGTTTCTGGAGGCGAGCCGACGCTGAACAGCGACCTGCCTGAATTCTTGCGGAAGATAAAGAGCATGGGCTTTTTAATCAAGCTCGACACAAACGGAACAAATCCAGAAATGCTGAAAAAGCTGCTGGATGAGAAACTGATAGACTATGCTGCGATGGACATTAAAGCTCCGCTGGAGAGATATGAAGAAGTAGTAAGAGTAAGAGTAGACCTGGAGAAAATCAAGCAAAGTGTGGAAATTATTCGAAACAGCGGTGTTGACTACGAATTTCGCACAACCGTTGTTCCTGGCTTGTTGAACAGCGGGGATATTGAAAAAATTTGCAGCTGGCTGCGAGGCTCCAAGCGCTACTACCTGCAGCAGTTCAGGTCAGATATAACTCTGGACGCTTCGTTCAGAAAAGTTGCGCCGTACAAACCCGAGGAAATGCTTAAGTGCTACGAAGTAGCAAAGAATAATTTTGAGGTATGCGAGGTGAGGGGGATATGACACAGTTGTTATATTCAATTCCGCCGCCTTGTATAGTAAAAATATGATTATCCAACTAATTTCAATTTTTATCGGTCTTGTAATCTTGGGATTCTTCTTAAATTGGCTTGACTATAGATTTATGAAAAACATATATTTAAACTCTAAGAGATTTGACCTAAATATTTGTTGTGGTAATACGGCGTGTGAGGGAATTAATGCTGACATTGTCGAAAGAGATGTCCCACGTTTTGTGTTAATTAGAAATATATACAAACTACCATTTAAGAATAAAAAATTTAAAAATACAATATGTTCTCACGCAATGGAACATGTCGAAGATCCCGTAAAATTCTTTAGAGAACTTAAAAGAGTAAGTAAGAATGTGACTGTTTTGGTGCCTCCTCTATGGGATTTTGGTTGTATGATCAATATTTTGGAACATAGACGACAATTTTTAACATTTGCATCCAAACATAAAAATAAGTTACCAAAATTTTTTAACTTACCCTTTAGTAAAACTATTCAAGATAGATTTGGACAGAAAATCTTATAAAATAATTAATTCATCAACAATAAGCTAAGAGGACCAATAGCCCAAAAATAATTATACTTTATTAACCGAGTAAATAAGTATGGGAATTTCTCAGATACGCAAAAGGGACGGGCGCATCGTCGCTTTTGAACCGCAGAAGATTGCAGATGCAATTCACAAAGCGATTGCTGCGGTCGGCGAGAGCGACGGCGAGGTTGCAGAGAAGCTCTCGAATGAAGTGGTTGGAATACTTGAGAAGAAATTCCCAAAAGCAATGCTGGGCGTCGAGGACGTGCAGGACATCGTCGAGGAAGTTCTGATTAAAAACGGATATGCAAAGGTCGTAAAGGCTTACATTCTCTACCGCCAGAGGCGCACAGAGCTCAGAGAAGCAAAAAAATTCCTCGGCGTAACCGATGAGCTGAAGCTGGGAGTAAATGCGGCAAGGGTGCTGGAGAGGAGATACCTGCTGAAAAACGAGAGAGGAGAAATCATCGAAACGCCTGCACAGATGTTCAGGAGAGTTGCGCTTGCTGTCGCAAATGTGGATTTGCTCTACAATAAAAAAGCGAAGACAGAAGAAGAATTTTACAGCATAATGGCGAATCTTGAATTTCTTCCAAATTCTCCGACGCTCATGAATGCAGGAACAGAACTGGGGCAGCTCGCTGCATGCTTCGTCCTGCCGGTCGAAGATTCTGTGAAGAGTATATTTGAAGCGCTTAAGTCAATGGCGCTTATACATCAAAGCGGTGGTGGAACCGGCTTTTCCTTCTCAAAGCTTAGACCAAGAGGCGATATCGTCAAGTCAACGAAAGGCGTTGCTTCTGGACCTGTATCCTTTATGCGAATTTTTGATGTTGCAACCGAGGTGATAAAGCAGGGGGGCAGGAGGAGGGGAGCTAACATGGGCATCCTTCGGGTTGATCACCCGGATATAACTGAGTTCATAACAGCGAAAGAAAAGGAAGGCTTTCTTGCGAACTTTAACGTCTCTGTTGGCATTACCGATGAGTTCATGAGAGCCGTGGGGAAAAATGAGGACTGGGATTTGATAAACCCGAGGACAGGAAAAGCTGAAAAGAGATTTAGGGCGAAAGATATCTTCGACTTAATCGTTACAATGGCATGGCGCACCGGTGACCCCGGGTTAATATTCCTCGACGAGATAAACCGCCACAATCCAACGCCGCAGGCTGGAAAAATAGAGAGCACTAATCCCTGCGGTGAAATTCCTCTCCTGCCCTATGAGTCCTGCAACCTGGGCAGCATAAACCTCTCGAAGATGGTGAAGAATGGTGAGATGGACTGGGGGAAACTGAAAAAAGTTGCAAGAACTGCAGTGCACTTCTTAGACAACGTTATCGACGCCAATAAATATCCACTGCCCGAGATAGAGAAAGCAGCAAAGGCGAACAGAAAAATAGGTCTCGGCGTAATGGGCTTTGCGGACATGCTCCTGAAGCTGAAAATACCCTATGACTCAGACAAAGCTCTCGCAATTGCAGAGAAAGTTATGAAATTCATAAGCGAAGAGGCTAAGAAAAAATCAATAGAGATTGCTCAAGCGCGCGGCTCCTTTCCGAATTTTGAAAGCAGTACCTTGAGAAAAAAATTCAGCGACATGAGAAATGCAACCGTTACGAGCATTGCACCCACGGGTACGATAAGCATAATCGCAGGCGCAAGCAGCGGTATAGAGCCTATTTTCGCTATCTCATTTATGCGCAACGTGATGGGAACGCAGCTGCTGGAAGTTAATCCGATTTTCGAAGCCATTGCGAAAGAAAGAGGATTTTACAGCACGGATTTAATGATAGAAATCGCAAAGATGGGTTCGATTCAAAACATGAAAGGAATTCCGGAAGATGTTCGAAGGGTGTTTGTCACTGCTCTGGACATAGCTCCAGAATGGCACGTTAAAATGCAGGCAGCCTTTCAGAAACACGTGGACAATGCGGTTGCAAAGACTGTTAACCTGCCTCACAGCGCTACCATGGAAGATGTGAGAAAAATATTCCTGCTGGCTTATAAGCTGAGATGCAAGGGCACGACGATATATCGCTACGGAAGCAAGAGCGAGCAGGTGCTTTACGTGGGCGGACTGACGAAAGGCGATAAAGGAGGAGTAATTGCAAACTCGGAATATGCAGGTGGATGCCCGAGCGGCGTGTGCGAGTTGTGATTTTATGAGCGAGAAGCGGGGCAATATTCATCTCTACACCGGCGAGGGCGAGGGGAAAACTATTACTGCTTTTGGTCTTGCACTGCGTGCTCTGGGTCATGGGCATAAAGTCGTTATAATTCAATTCATGAAGGGTCGCAAGGATATTGGTGAGTACAGGGTAAAGAAGAGGCTTTCTCCAGAATACGAGATTCACCAGTTCGGCAGGAAAGAATTCATAGATTTAAAAAATCCTGAGCCGGTGGATTTTGAATTGGCGAGGAAAGGTCTGGAATTTGCGAAAAAAGCTCTCAAGAAAAAAACAGACCTTTTAATTCTGGACGAGATAAACCTCGCAGTCGCTTTCAAATTAATAAAACTTGAAGAAGTTTTGAAATTCTTGAATAATGTTCCAAAAAATACTACTGTCGTTCTAACAGGGCGCAGAGCTCCCAGAGAGCTGATAGAACGCGCGGATTTGGTTACTGAAATGAAAGAAATAAAACATCCTATGAAGAAGGGGGTGCCTGCGAGGAAGGGAATAGAATATTAAAATTATGGTTAAGTACCCTAACTATTACAATGAAATCTAACTTGTGATTTAGAACTTGGTTAGTTATTTTTATATTTTTTAATATTTAAGTTAACAAATTCTTTCCGAAAGATTTTTAAATACTTAAATATAATAGGATGTTAATAAATTATCTAAAATATGTTAGAAAATTGAAAAGGCTGGAGAATATGGCTGCATCAAAATCCGGGGTGAGAGTGGTAAAATCTTCGGGAGATATAGAAACCTTCGAGCCTAACGTAATAAGTAGGGACTGCGTTGAGGCAGGAATCGACTTCTACACGAGTGCCGAGGTTGCGAGCGAGGTAGCTAAGCGGATATACGACAGGATAAGCACCAGAGACATTCAGGCAATGATGCTGGAAATTCTTTACAAAAAGCATCCAGAGGCAGCTGAGCGCTACAAGCGATTCCACAGCGTTCAGGTCAGGACCTCAAGGAATACGATAGAAAATTTCGACAGAAAGAAGATAACTGCCTCTCTGGTGAGAGAAACCAGACTGCCCAAAGAGCTTGCGGAAACAATTGCAAGAGAGAGCGAGGCTGAGCTCCGAACGTTAAAGCTCGACTTCGTTTCTGCGCCGCTGATAAGAGAGGTTGTTAACGTAAAACTTCTGGAGCACGGGTTTGAAGACGCCAGGGCAGACTACACAAGGCTCGGGATGCCTGTATATGATGCCACTCAAATAATAGAGGTTGGCTCGAAAGAAAATGCTGTGCTGCAAAATCCTGAAAGCCTGCATGCATTAATGGCAGGCAATATATTCAAGGAATATGCGCTGCTGAAGATTCTGCCCCTGCACCTTGCGGATGCGCACATGCGGGGCGAAATACACATCCATGACTTGGATTATTTCGCAACCAGACCCTGCTCTGCGAGGCACGACCTGAGATGGGTGCTGAGGAATGGTCTGAAAATAGGAACGGTTAAAGCTGCTCCTGCGAAAAGCCTAGAAATGGCTGTGCTGCAAGCTGCGAAGTTTCTTGAGGTTGCAAGTACGAATTTCTCAAGAGAACAAAGTTTTGATTTTTTCAACGTATATCTTGCTCCGTATATGCAAGTTGAGTATGGGCGCATAAAACAAATTGCGCAGATTTACATACACGAAAGTCAAAGCGTGCTGAGAAGGAATCAAAAAATCTTTCTGGAGTACGGCTGCCCAAAAAGTTTGAGCGAGACTGCGGCTGTGCTGCCGGGTGGAGAGGTTAAGAAGAGCGTTACCTACTCGAACTTCGAGGAGGAGGCGAGAAATTTTGCAAAGGCTCTGGCAGAAATTTATCTGGAGGGAGACCACACAGGAAAACCTTTCTACAATCCAAGGGCATATTATATCCTGAGAAAGGAAAATAAAGAAGGCTATGAGGAATTTCTGCTTCTGGTGCATAAAATCGCTGCAAAGTTTAGTACCGCTTATTTTTTAAATCTGCATTCATATGCTGAATCAAACGAAAAGGGCAGCCTGCAGATTGTAACCCTAAACCTGCCGAGAATAGCGTACGAAGCAGGGGGCGATGATACTAAGTTCTATGAAAAGCTGGACGAGCGCCTTAACATGGCTAGGGAAGCAATAATGATTAAGAGAGATGTAATAAAGCACAGGATGGAGCAGGGCTTGCTTCCGTTTTTGACGCAGGAATCTGAAGGCGAGGAGTACTATCGCTTGGACGAGACCTCGCATTCAATAGCATACATAGGCGCCGGTGAGATGGTTAAGGCACATACCGGCGAGGAAATGCATGAAAGCGAGGATGCGCTTAAATTTGGATTGAGGGTTATTAAGTACATTTATGAGACCACGCAGAAGTGGTCCCGGGATTCAGGACTGAACTGGGTTGTTACCCAAGCTCAAAGCGAATCCGCTGCTTCCAGGTTAGCTAAGTCAGATTACGGAAAATTCAGCGGAAATGTGGTTTTGCGCAGAGTTGGGAAGGACCTGCGCTACGAATTCTCGCATATCAAAAGCGATGCAGACGTTGCGATGCAGAGGAGGCTACAGCTCGAGGGAGCGTTCCATGCTTTCACTAGCAACGCTGTTGCGAATATAGCTGTAAAAGATCCCACGCCAGAAACTCTGCTTGACCTGAGCATGCAAATTGTTAATACTCCAATCAGAGCCTGGACCTACAAAGAGGTTAAATAATGCTCGTGGATATGCTTCTCGACGTAAACATACCAAAAAAGGTGAAGAAGATGAACAGCGGGAGAAGAGTCCTCCACATAGGCGACATAGACACGTGCATGGACGATGAGGATATCCTGCACATAGTGAGTAAATTTAAATGCCTGCTTGTTACCCACGACAGGAGTCTTGCGCTCAGGGCCGCAAAAAAGTACAGGACGCTGTTCATCAAGGAGCCGATAGCCGCTGAAGACATAATCTTATGTCTGGAAAAGAACAACGAACTCTTAAAAACTGCAAGCATATTCTGCGAAAACGGCATTGAATGCCGGGATTGCAAAAACATCACGTTCCTGGGTTCACCGCTCAGGAGGGAGGGTCTATAGGGGAGAATTTCCACCTGCCCATTTCCACCTCCAACTCGGCTCTTTCTTTCCCCTAACCCTCCTCTTTTTTTGAGCTTTGCTCACAAACAGAAGAATTCGGCGAGATATCTGAAACGGAGGTTTTCGAATCGGTACAAAGTGGAGAAGTGATAGAAGCAAGGTCTGCAACAACTGCGGCGAGCGGTACTACGATGCAGTTACTTGAGGATATAAAAGAAAAACTCATGAAAAAGAAGTTAAGTTTAGAAGTTGTTGGTAGAGTCGTGAGAATTTCCAAGGCTATCTAGTACAACCTCATGCTCTCCCTGAGTCTCGTCAGGCTCTCGTTTTCCTCCGGTTTTCTGACAACAAAATAGATATAACTGGTTACTAACATACTAACCCATGACCAAGGTGTACTTGGATACTTGTGTGTGGGGCAGACCGTTCGATGACCAGAACGACAAAAAGATACTCGAAGAAACAGCGGCATATTTTGAAATCGCGTGGAAAATAGATTCTAGAGAAATAGAAGTCGTTAGCTCAGAAGTTCTTTTTGCAGAGTTGGAAGATATTTCTGATGAAAATCTGAGAGAAAAGGTTAAACTGCTCGTAACAAAGGCAGTTTCCTATGTAGTGAAACTTGACAACGAAATCAGAGAAGTTGCCATAGAGCTTGAGAAAAAATGCAAATGCTTTGGTACCGATGCCCTACACATCGCTGCCGCAATCTCTGGGCGCGCTGATTTTTTTGTGACCACTGACTATGAGCTGCTCAAAAAAAGAGAATGCATAAAACAAAAATTCAATATCGATGTTATAAATCCTGTTAACTTTGTGAGGAACTTGTATGGGTGAAGCGGTTTTAAACGATAAAAAGCTTGTGAAAAAAGCTTTCGGCCTGCTTGAAAAAGAGATGAACCTTGTAGAGTATACTAGGTTTCTACAGCTCATAACTCCAAGCAGAGGGGACTTAACAAAAGAGCTTGTAGAAAAACGTAAAAAGCTAAATGTCGATGCCGCTTACGAAAAATTCCTCAAGAGGATAAAAAAAGTAGCTACCAGCTCATGTGCAATTAAATAAAAATCGTATTTACCGCGCCACTTCTCCCTCGTGGATTTCATCTTCCACTGCCTCTAAAATCATAAGAAATATTTTTAAAGTTAAAAGGACGTTAGTAATGCGTGGAAGAAACATTATTAAAAGAGATTATTACCAGCTTGACAGGCTGGACGAAAAAGTAACTAATTTTATGGGATTCTTTGATCTACCCCTGAAGGAGAAAGCAGACCTGAAGGAGGATATAGAGGCTTATAGGAAGGGGAAGCTGGACGTAGTCGCTCTAGAAGAGGCAGAGAAGCTTGTTTAGTGTCGTTGTGAAGAAGGCTGCCCTAAAAGAGATTAAGAAAGAAACCAGGGGAACGAAAAATAGGATTTTTGATTCGCTGAAGAAACTTGAGAATCCATTCGCTATACCTTACGAGAAACTCAGGGGAAGGAGAACGTTTACCGTATAAGAGTTGGAGACTTCAGGGTTATTTATTATGTAGACAAGGACAAAAACGAGGTTGTGGTTTTCAGAATAAGAAGGAGAGGCAGAGCATACAAGGGGTTGTGAAACGAAGTGCGTCGTGTGTAAAAGCTTGGACATTGTTGAAAAAGAAGTGGAGGAAGAGATTAAAGTAAACAGCGACATCGCTCTTTATCCTGTGAAAGTCAAGGTCTGCAACAGCTGCGGCGAGCGTTACTACGACAGAATAGCTGTGCTCTCCTCTTTCGCTGGTTTTCTAATTCCAAACAATAATATAAACGTTAATGTTCATTTTTTAATTAGGTGTAAAAATGGCTAGGATTGTAATCGATATTCCAAATAGAGTAATTGACAATCTGGGGGAGACAGCAATCGTTGAAAGCATAAAGGACTTTCTTATTAACCAATACGAAGTTCCTAAATTTGAAATCACTGTTAGAAAAATAAAAAGAGCACCTTCATTGAGATTCAAGATAGAAAAAAAATTGGGGGACTGGAAGCTCATTGATCGAGTTTGATTACGTCAAAGGCGATGGAACGCCGGACATTCCAGTAATTCGTATTTCGTTGAGAATTGGTACGAAGAAAATCGGTGGGCAAGCTATTGTTGATACTGGTTTCGACGGCGGCATTTACCCGAATTCTATTCTTGCCGGATTTTTATTAGGACTCCGCCCAGTAGGAAGAGAATTTCTGGAAGGCGTTAGTGGCGAGGTTGAATGCGATGTCTTTGAGTTAGATGCCGAATTATTTTATCCCAGCGAAGGTGCTAAGAAGAGTATAGGAACCGCAAAAATATACCTCCCTCTTGACAAAGAAAATTTGACTCAAGATGTTGTAGTAGGAAGAGAAATATTGAACAACTTAGATATCCGGCTGAACGGCAAAGTAGTTAGGATTTACGACTGAGCTACCACCTCATGCTCTCCTTGAATTTTGTTAAGCTCTCGTCTTTTTCTGCTTCTCTCAAGTTGTATGATACCCAAATATTCTATCGTATTGCTTGTGGTCAACAAGGTCCAAAATAAAAGAAATCACTTCTACTTCTGAACTAACAATTGTGTATATCATCCTCCAATCGCTACTTACGTTTAGCTTCCATAGATTGTCAAATTCAATGCCATACTTATTGCGGTAATAATTAAAAGCGGCTGGATGTTTTTTTCTTGAAATATGGGCACCGAACTTATAGTTCCACTTCAAACGTTCGATTCCTCTTCTTCTATTTCCTTTCTACGAGCTATAACTTTATCGAGTAATCTGACTTTATACATATATCGCATTCTACGGAATCATGAAAATAAATACCTTTAGAATGGCTCGGCGAAGTAAAATTATATATATTAATATAATAAATGTTGCAAATGTTATATAAATTTATATAATTGTAGGTGAAAAATGAGCACGCCCACCACTAAAATTGAGAAGATACATTATCCGCAGCTTAACACCATCCTCATGATAGAGAATGCCATCAAGCAGCATGACGGGGAGTATACCGTTACCCAACTGTGGAGAAAATTGGAGAAGAGCGTAATGTACCAGACCTACAAAACTGCAATTGATTACCTGATTGATTCAAGAAAAGTTATAATCAAGAACAAAAAACTTGTCTGGATTTTCAACCCAGAACTAATGGATAAACTAATGGCTAGAAGCGAAGAAGTATAGTCAAAATTTCATACGCTCCCTAAATTTTGCTACATTTTCCTCTCTGCCCGGCTTTCTGAAGACATACAAATGCTCGTGGGCGATGAGATAAAAGTCGTACTTGCTGCCTCGCCACTTCTCCTTCGTTGAACCGATTTTTGCCAGAATAAACTTTATTTGCACCAAAATAGCATTTTCTCTTGTGTTAGAAAAAATCAAAAAGTGTTTCGTAGAAGACAGAGCGCTGTACACGAAACACGCCAAGATAGAAATGGAAACAGAAGAATTCGGCGAGATATCCGAAAAGGAGGTTTTCCAATCGGTACAAAGCGGTGAAGTAATAGAGGAATATCCAGATGCAGAGCCCTACCCATGCTGCCTGATTTACGGAAGAACCAAAAGCAACAGACCGATACACTCCGTCTGCGCGTACTCTGCCGAAGACGACCTTGCAATCGTGGTAACAGTTTATGAGCCAGATGTTAAAAAATGGATTGATTACAGGAGAAAGGTAAAATGAAGTGTGTCGTGTGTAAGAGTTCAGACATTGTTGAAAAAGAAGTCGAAGAAGAAATCAAATTAAATAGCGACATCGCTCTTTATCCCGTTAAAGTCAAAGTCTGCAACAGCTGCGGCGAGCGGTACTACGACAGAAAGACGATGCAGCTGCTGGAAGGTGTCAAAAATAAACTAAAACAGAAAAAATTAAGGCTGGAAGTCGTTGGGAAGGTTCTGAGGGTTTTGGCGGCTTGAGCGTTTTACTATTTTTGTGCTCTCGCCTTTCTCTGGTTTTCTGAAAACATATAAGTGCTCGTGTGCTATGAGATAAAAATTATAGCTCTTGCCCCTCCACATTTCACGCATGGATTTCAGAATCTCAGGAGAGATGAATTCTCTCTAACAAAATCATTCGACTGAACGTGAGACAACAACTTCTAAAGGCTGAAAAATGATTTTACTTTAAAGCGAGTAGTTGATTACCAAACTTTTTTTCGATATATATTCCACCTCTATCGGTTAATCTTATTACCTCGCCCCTATGAATATACCTTTCTTTTTCGGCTCTTTCGCATAATACATGGATATTGGAATAATGAACTTGTTTTTTTAAGTAAGCAGTTGATTTTCCTTCAGGATTAACGTAGAGAATGAGCAACAATTCATCCAATGGTTTAATTTTAGGGTCAAGAACCAAAGTATCTTCGCCAATTTTCTGGACAAGCGGAATTTCTCTCTTTAGTAAATCATTAATAATTACTTCAATTTCTCTTTGGGGTTTTATATGAGTACCTATTCTGATAAATTCTGCTATTATCCACTTTGCTGTTTTAACGATAAGGGAAGTATCAATGTAATTAGGATCTACCTCTGATTTATGAACCAACCCTCTTTTGCTCCTTATGGTTTGAGTCGCAAAAAGCAATCGAGGAATAATAAGCCTTATTGATTCGGGAAGTTGCGATTCATTTTCAATCTTCTTCATAGTTTCGTTAAGGTTAATCTTATTAGCATCAGGTATTTTGCTCCATGCTAATAAATGAAGGATCTGGATAGAAGTCTCTACAAACTTAGTGTATTCACCTCCAACGTCTTCGTAACGGCCCAACCTAAAACGTTGTAATATATTTAAAAAATGTTTTGCTAGTTCTGACGCTAACTTTTCGTTATTTATAGTCTCATTTAATAGATCTCTTAGGTCTTCTAAACTACCCATTAACTGATACCCCTTTACTTAAAACATAAGCATAAAGACATATTCATTCTAAGCACTGGCCAATTCTCTTATTATCTCTAACCCTTTCTTCTTACCTGGCAAAGTTATTTTATAGCAGAAGTTAGGACTTCCTGGTTCTCCTTTTGGAACAATAAAATTAGCAAATTTGGCTAAGTTCGTGCTAAGATTATTTAATGATGAGATGCCCAACTTTTCTAATTTTTTCCTAAGTATTTTGGATTCTATAATGTCTTTTCCATAGCAATAATCCAAGGCAGTAAGAATACAAATAGTCGCCCTGCATTGCTTTTCTGCTTCGTTACCTTCTATTGCAGCGATGAGGTTCAAATCTTCCTCTTCAAAATCAAAAACGTGCTTTAGTTGCTCTTCAGTAATGCCCGCATCTGCAGCAAGTTTTTTTATTCCTTGATCTAAGCTTACCTCTACTGGTTTTAATTGTCCTCCTTTTGCTAATGCTTCTAATTCTTTTATTCTATCGTCATGTTTTTTAAGAATTTTAAATATCTCATCTATTTTTTGCTCTATCATTTTCTCACCACATACTTCCAACCATTTCCTTCCTTAACCCTTGTCAATATTTTCTTTTTTTGCATAAAGTTAACACTTAATAATTTATCCGTGGATTTGGAAGGATAATGATACCCCTCTCTTGTCAATTCGTTTTGGATTTCGTTAACAGATTTGGGCGTATTAAGAAATCCATTATCTATTAAAAGTCTAATACCGCCACTCAGTCCAGTGTAGTCTGCGGGTTTTGAAACTTTCACTTTCTTAGAGAAAATAACCTCTTCAATTTTAGAAAGTCTTTTTTCATGGTTTTCTAAAATTTTATTAATGTCAATAGATTTCTCTTCCATTCCCCTACCTCTTTACATATAACCATCTTTTGTCTTGTTTTATTCTTCCTAAGTTTTTCTTCCTTAAAATATTAAGGACGACGCCTGAGAGCGTAGTAATCGGATAGTAGTACCCTTGTTCTTCTAATGCATTTTTTATTTCTACTAATGACTTTGGTTTATCAAAAAATCCTTCTTCCCTTAAAGATAATATTAAATCGGTTGCTTTAGACGTTTTCTTAGTTTCTTCTTGGGCTTTCTTTTTTATTGTGGGTTGCACTTCTTTGACTTCCTCTCTTTTTTTTATAAGTGACACGATCGATGCAACTTCTTCTTGCGTACCCTCTATAATGATTTTAGTCCCTTCTTTAGTTTCTATATTTGCCTTTGGCGTATACATTCACCTTTTAATAATGTGATAATATGATAATGTAATATATAAACTTTTTGGTTATTCTTTACACCAAAACCTTTAATAGACAAGTGAATGTTTATAGGAAGCATACACCTTCAAAGGGGCCAAGATAGTAGGAAGATATACATACGCACTGACGGCAAAAAGGAAATATCCAAATCTCGGAGAAGGATTACCTAAACAAGGGCTTCAAAAGTTTCGTCTTAACAATAATCCTTTCAATCGATAATATTTTAATAACAAAAAGTTAGAAAAGGAGATGGAAATGGTAAAGAGTTTCGCACAGCGGCTTGAAGAAGCAAACAGCTTGGCAGACATTTTCGAGTTGGTCAAGGAAGGTGTTCGCAAGGTTTACAAGACCGGGAGAGCAGGGCTTAGCTTGGGCTTGGCTGAGATAGTAAGCCAGGAGAATCATCTTATCGGAGCATTCTATCCCTTCGGCTCGAATATAATTGTCATGAACAAAACGCCTCTGAAAAAGATTGGCGAAACTGATCCGAGGCTCTTCAAACCCTATGCATTTCACATCCTGCTCCATGAATATCTGCATGCATTAGGAAATATCGACGAGGAATACACCAGAAAAATAGTTTATCAGATAAGCCTTGAGCTGTTTGGAAGGCGTCATACTGCGACGAAGATGGCGAAAGACCTGAACAAATTCCTGCCAGAGTTGGCTTACTCTCCTCTAGATTTCCAGCCTGCTGAGCATCTCCAGATAGAGTTAGTCCAGGATTTCGATAAATCCAGCATTAGCTATATTCAATAATCACTCTATTTTCGCTGGTATTAAGCCCTTCTTTTTAACCCAGAAATAGGCGAGCCATGTAGATGCCAGGGTTGCAACTATCAGTAGTGTGACATACCACGTAACATCTCCTGCTCCGAGGCTGAAAGGATTGCCGAAGATTGTTGCAAGAGTATTTGGCACGAGAATTGCTGTGCCGAGAATGGTAAGCCACGTTATAACAAATGCCATTCTATTATTTAATACCTGCAATTGATTGTTATAAATGCTCTGGAGAACCTCCAGGCCGCTGGCGAGTACTTCGCTCATATGTTCGCTCAATGCAATGTGGCGATTTATGTCGCCTGCAAGCAAGCCAAATTTCTTCAGCAATTTTTGGTTGTCTGTAATAATTTCGGCATCGCCGTGGCGCAGCGAATTTATAACGTCAAGGCTGGCCCAGAGTATATCGAGATAAGTTATTAACGCATGCTTCATGTTGTAAATCTCAACGCCCAGAAGAGCCCTAGGGGTAGTCGGGTCTAGGAGATTTTTTGATATTTCATCGCCCTGCTCCTCTATGCTCCGCAAACCCTCGAAGTTCTTTTCGTTGTCCTCGTCTATTATTCTGGTCAGCACTATCGAAAGCCTGTCGTTCCAGGGCAGCTCTGGAGGTATTTTTTTCAGAAAAATCTCTGCGTATCTCGAGAATTTAACCAGGCGCTTAACTTTCTCGCTGTGAATCGTAAGGACGAGATTCTTTCTAAGGAGAATAAGCAGGGGGTTGATTTCGATTTCAAGCTTATTAACCACAACTGCAGGCATCATCAATCCAAGGCTGCTTCCCAGGTCCTCGTAAGAGGCGATGTGACTCGAGAGCAAGGTGGGCACTAAATTCGGCTCGAAACCGAGCAGGACGCTCACCTTCTCTGCATCTCGATTGACGTCTTCTACAGTGCAGTTAATCCAGGTTATTAGGGAGCCGTTTATCAAAGGCAGGAAGTTAGCTACGTTGCTGTCCTGTATTTTGACAGGCTTACCGGGAGCCGGCATCGTAACGCAGAATGCCTGCTTTATCGCAGGTTTCCTTTCCTCTGTTAAAATTTCGCTGCCCATCGGGTAACTAAATTAAGTTTAACATGCTTTTATATATTTAGATAAAAAGGTAAATTATGCGGATAGCGGTTATTGACTTCGATGTATGCCAGCCGAAAAAATGCGCCAAAGAATGCATAAAGTACTGCCCTGGCATAAGAATTGGGGACGAGACGATAGTTTTTGGTGAAGAGAAGGGCAAACCGGTAATCTCTGAAGAGCTCTGCACAGGCTGCGGAATCTGCCCGAAGAAGTGTCCCTTTAAGGCTATCTATATCGTCGGTCTGCCTGACGAATTGAGGGAAGACTTACTCCACCAGTACGGGGAGAATGCCTTCCGCCTTTTTCGACTTCCTTACCCCAGGGACAGCGCAGTTACTGGATTAATCGGGCAGAACGGCATAGGAAAGACAACAATAGTAAGGATACTGTCCGGAGAAATTGTCCCAAATTTTGGAGATTTGGAAGAGGCAAGCAAAGAGAAGGTTTTGGAATACTTTTCGGGCACGCAGTTTTACGATTACTTCGATGCTTTATATAAGAAGAGCATAAAAACTGCGCACAAACCGCAGTATGTCGATGCACTTCCGGAGGTAGCTGAAGGAAGCATTAAAGCTCTTCTGGAGAAAATCGATGAAAGGGGAGAGCTCCGCAACCTTGCAAAAAAAATGGAGATTGAAAATATTCTAGAGCGCAACATAAATACGATTTCTGGCGGGGAGCTGCAGAGAGTTGCAATAGCTGCGTGCCTGGGAAGAGAGGCTGATATTTACATACTCGACGAACCCTCGAGCTATCTCGACGCAAGGCAAAGATTAAATGTCGCTAAAGTGATTCGAGAAGTCGCAGAGAAGAAAAGGGTGCTCGTGGTTGAGCACGACCTAATAGTTCTGGACTACCTCGCAGACTATGTAAATATGATGTACGGCAAGGTAGCAGCCTATGGAATAGTTTCGCACCCGAGAACTGTGAGGCAGGGGATTAACGTTTATTTGGGCGGCTATCTGCGAGAAGAAAATATCAGGTTCAGGACAGAGCCTGTGAAATTCGAGATAAGAGCGCCTTCCCAGGCATGGGAAAATGAAGTGCTGCTAAAATTTGAGGATTTAAAAAAGAGCTACAATGGATTTAGCCTCGAAGTAAAAGGAGGGGAAATAAATAAAGGAGAAGTAGTCGGAGTGCTGGGACCAAACGCTACCGGAAAAACTACTTTCGTTAAAATGCTTGCAGGAGCGATAAAGCCTGACGCTGGCAGCGTGGACGTAAAGGCTAGGGTATCTTATAAACCGCAGTACATAAAGCCGGAATTCGGGGGCAGTGTTTCGGAAGCTTTGAGCAAGCTTTTTGAGCTCGGCGACCCGTTCTTTCGATCTGAAATCGCAAGACCACTAAACTTGGAGCATCTTTTCAATCGAGCTCTAAACGAGCTGAGCGGCGGGGAGCTGCAGAGGGTGGCAATCGCTGCGTGCCTGGGAAGAGAGGCTGATGTATATCTCCTGGACGAGCCTTCTGCTTATCTTGATGTTGAGCAGAGGCTCAATGTTGCGAGGATGATTAGAAAAGTCATGGAGAAGAAAGGCTCGACAGGAATAATAGTCGACCATGACATACTTTTCACAGACTATATCTCAGACAGGCTCATGATATTCCACGGAGTGCCCGGAGTTAATGGATTCTCGACCAAACTTCTTGGAATGAAAGAAGGAATGAACGCATTTCTAAAAGATATAGGAGTAACTTTCAGAAGAGACCCCGAGACCGGAAGACCGAGGGCAAATAAAGAGGGAAGCCAGAAGGACAAGGAGCAAAAGTTGAAAGGCGAGTATTACTATGAAATGCCATAAATTTCTGCGGGTGTAAAAATGCAAATCGCAGTAATAGGAAGCGGAAAAGCGAGAGGAAAGCTGTACAGGATGGCAGAGGAAATTGGAAAAGAAATAGCCAAGGCTGGAGCAACGCTTGTGTGCGGGGGCTTGGGAGGAGTTATGGAGGCGGGCGCAAAGGGAGCGAAAAAGTATGACGGAATAACCGTCGGTATTTTGCCAGGCTTTGAAAAAGAGGAAGCGAACGAATATATCGATATAAAGGTAGTAACCGCAATGAGTCATGCGAGAAATGCGATAATAGCAAGAAGCGCAGATGCGCTAATTGCGGTCGGCGGTGAACTCGGTACGCTATCCGAAATATCTCTCGGTCTGAAAGTAGGCAAGCCTGTAATAGTTATAAAAGGCTCAGAAATTGCAGAGCTGCTTAAAAATCTTAAAGTAAAAAACTTGCACTTCGCCGAGACCGCAAGAGAGGCGGTCGAAACTGCAATCAGAAACCTTTATATAAGCACGAAATAGGATTTAAACGCATATGGTATCGCTGGATGAGCTTTATTCTTCAATTTATACGTACCTGCAGGAAGCATACCCATTTGTAGAGCCGTATATAAACGAAGCGTACGCCTATCTCTACGTTCTAGCCGAGCAGTACGGCATAGGCGTGGAGTATTTGACAGCCGGCATCGGGCTTGCTGTATTTCTGTTTTTGGTGCTTGTCCTTTGGCTCTGGATGAGGAGAAGGAGAGCGCAGGAAGCTCTGAAGCTTATAACAACGAGGGGAATCAGCGTTACGACCAATGAGGTAATTATAAAAAGCGAGGGCAAGCCGGAGTTCGTTGAAAAAACCACCCTCAGCTTTCCGAAGAGCGATAAAGTGCAGATAGAAATGGGTGCAGATAAAATGATGGTATCGCTTCTGGAAAAGGTACCCAGACCCATGGTTACGAAAAAGGGAATAGAGGTGCCTGCGGTAAAGCCTGCTGAGGCGAAGCACATGGAGGCTGTGGTCGAAAGGAAAATACCTGCTGTGGAAGTGATAGAAATAGGGAAGGCAAGAGATATAAGCTCTGCCATAAAGAGCATCACAAAAAAGTATTCCCTTGATTCCCTGACCATGATAAATGCCAGCGGGTTGTTAATCGGCTCCTCGAGCAAGGCGCCGGATACAGACGCTGCGCTGGCTACTTCTCTTCTGCCCAAGATAGAAATGACAGACAAGGTAACCATTACTGAAATCGAGGACGAGGGAATGAAATATCTGTTTTCCATTCCCTGCAAAGATACCCACATAATCTCTTTCTTGAAAACAGATAAACGATTCGACGCCGCTACTCTAGGCTTGCTGGAAAATGATTTGAAAGCCAGCATCAGCTTGATTTCTTAGGAACGTATATGCAGTACGGCTCTTCGGCCATATAATCGCCGAATTTTGCATAGGCGCGAGCTCTGCAGCCTCCGCATATAAATCTGTACTCGCAGGCGCCGCACTTTCCCTTCAGCGCTTTTCTGTTTCTTAAATCCCTGAATAATTTCGAGTTTTTCCATATTTCTTTGAAGGGCTGCTCTCTGATATTCCCAGCCCTGACTGGAAGATACCCGCACGGATTAACCTCGCCTGTTCTCGAGATGAAAGCAAAAAATGTGCCTCCCATACACCCGCTCCTTGAGGCATCTAAATCTCTGCCCCCCTGCTTTCCCCTCTGGCGCAGCACTCTGACAAAGTGCGGTGCACACGTAGCCTTCACAGGCATTTCCCAGCCTATGTCGCACATCCAGTTCAGCACCCGCTCATAATCGTCAGGGGATATCTCCTCATCCTCTATCACCTTGCCTCTTCCAGTAGGCACAAGCAAAAAAATGTGGTGAGCAACTGCTCCTAATTTTTGCGCTAGTGCATGGATTTTCTCGAGTTCCTGCAAGTTGCGCTTGGTAACCGTCGTGTTTATCTGGAACTCGAGCCTTGCTTTCTTGCACGCCTCTATCCCTTTCAGCGCCTCGTCGTATGCCCCCCACATACCCCTGAACTCGTCATGCTCCTCTGCGTATGCGCAGTCTATGCTTATGCTCACTCTCTTTACGCCTGCTTCGACAAGCTTTTTCGCTATCTGCGGCGTTATCAGCGTTCCATTCGTGCCAACGACGACTCGAAGACCTTTTCCAGTTGCATGTCTTGCTATCTCAAAAATATCCTCTCTAAGCAATGGCTCTCCGCCGGTGAGGATTAACACGGGCTTGCAGAAGGAGGCGATATTATCTATTGTGCTTTTTATCTCCTCTGCAGAAAGTTCGTTAGGGTCACGCACCTGAGAAGCAGATGCCCTGCAGTGAGCGCAGCGCAGATTGCAGCTCCCGGTAAGCTCCCATGCTATCAGCTTGGGCAAAAATTCGTGCATGCAATTAGCATTAAAATTGACAAAGGAAAAAAATTCGGAATCAACTTTTAAGCTTTTCTTTCCAAAACCTTTTTGATATCTTTCAAAACTGAAACTGTCTCGTATTGTGTATCCCTAATATCGTTAAGCATTTTAACCTCAGCTCTAATTTCGTCAAGAATTTTAACGCTGTCTCTAATCTCACCAAGTATTTTAACACCCTCATCTAATCTCTCAAATATCTCCCTGTCAAGATTTACAATAACTCTGCCGAAAGGCTTTGGAAATGATATTCTATCTTCTATGCTGATAGATACTTCTGGACTTATATTTTTGAGATCATTCAAAAAATTCTTTATAGTTTTTTCTTCCCCCTCGCACACGACTTTTACAGAGCCGTCCCTTTCATTATACACGAAGCCTGCTAAATCATTTTTAATAGCTATGGCTTCTATAAAACCTCTATATCCAATAAGCTGAACGTGATTTTTAATGATAATACTGCACCGCTTTGGCATGCTACTAAATAAGGCGGCTACGCTTATAAAAGTTTTCTATCCACAAACTTGCTCATCTGTGTGCAGTCCTGTAAGTTCTGACTTTAAATCCATGATTACGATCATCAGCATTGAATAAATCTTTTTCCCAAAAGGCGGAGTAGTTTCACTTAACG
>JBDRDL010000058.1:0-2228 GCA_043820925.1 Methanobacteriota archaeon
TTTTTGCCTAGAATATCCTCTTTTTTTATATAGACCTCTCCCAGCTTCTTTAGTGTTTCCATGTTCGCCGTTATGAAATCGGCAAATCTCTCACCTTTTAATTCCTGTGCAAAATTTGATACCTCAGCCAGCACTTCTGGAGTTATAGTTATCCTACTCCTTAAAACAAATCGTGAAAGAAACTCAAAATCGGTTTCATTAAATTTACTGACCCTCTTAAATTTTCCAATTTGATTAGTATCGTAAAGCCCAATGAGCAGAAGCAATAATGGAGCCGTATCCATGACTATGTTTTTATGCCCATTATTCTTCAATTTCTTCGACATTCAAAATATCCCCCGTTTCGTCGTCAACTTCTACTTTGTAAAAATGTGGTTCCTCATCAAACGGATTTGTTACAACGCACTTAACTATCCACACTCCAGATGTTTCATCTAGTGTAGTGGATTTTACATCAAAAAAGAATTTCGTCTTTTTAATATCGTCGAAGTACTGTCTCACAGTACTCGTTGCTTCCTTTGCATCCATACAACCACCTGCCAAGATATCTTGTTCTACTACGCATAAAAACTTAACGGCAGGTTATTTCCTCGTCACCATCGTCAGCACGTCTCCGTCTTTTAAAACATGCTCTAATCCGACCTTCTGTCCATTAAATTTCGCAGACTTGCCCCAGACTTGCGCATACCTGAAGTTTCGCTTGAGGTCGCCGTGTATTTTATCGCATGCACTGCCAATTGTGGAGCCTCTCCTCAGAATCATTGGTTCGGCAAGGTCTGCTGTGCCTCCTTGTGGTCTGAGATATGTTCTTATAAAGTCCAGCTTTTCAAAAATAATGTCTCTGAGCCTTTCTAAATTCGTGCCTTTGTCTGCAGAAACTGGCAGGTATTCTTTTTTTAGCTGATTCTGAACTTCTCTCAGATACTCCTCATTCACCAGGTCGATTTTGTTTAAAATTATTAGGGAAGGCAGGTACAATCTATTGCCTGCAACTGCGTCGAGAAGCTGCTCCAGAGCAATGTCCTCCCTTATTACAACATCTGCGTTGTATATTTTATATTCGCCGAGCAAAGCTTTAATCGTAGCCTCGTTCAGCTTTGTAAGTTCAATTGTAGGGCTAATTGAAACGCCGCCCTGCGCTTTCTTGATTATTTTAACGTCAGGCTGCCTTTCATCGAGTCTAATGCCTGCGTCGTATAGTTCCCTCGTCAGGACTTCTAACTGCTGCAGATTGAAAACATCTATAAGGAGAAGAATCAAGTCCGCAGACCTTACGACTGAAAGTACCTCTTTTCCCCTGCCCCTTCCAGAAGATGCGCCTCTGATTAATCCTGGTACGTCGAGTATTTGAATTTTAGCTCCCCTGTGCTCCATCATTCCCGGGATGACGTTGAGAGTCGTGAAATCATATTCTGCTACCGGCGAATCCGCATTTGTGAGCTTGTTCAGCAGCGTTGATTTGCCGACCGATGGAAAACCCGCCAAAACTACAGTAGCGTCGCCGGTCTTTCTGACAGCGTAGCCTCCTCCTATTCTGCCTTTTGCGCCCTTCTTCTGCGCCTCCTCCCGGAGCCTCGCAAGCTTTGATTTCAGCATGCCGATGTGGTGTTCCGTAGCCTTGTTGTAGGGTGTTTTTCTGAGCTCCTCCTCTACAGCCTTTATTTTTTCTTCAATCATAAGCAATTTTAAATATAAGTAACAACAATAATTGAAATAAAAGGAGGGCATGCAATGGCAGAGGATAACATCGTCTATGTGGGCAGCAAACCTACTATGAATTATGTGCTTGCGGTAACGACGCAGTTTACCGGTGTTTCGAAGGAAGTGGTTATAAAGGCAAGAGGTAGAGCCATAAGCAGAGCTGTAGACGTGGCAGAAATCATCAGGAGGAGATTCAACATAGACGCAAAAATCAAGGACATAAAGATAGGCACAGAGGAGCTGAAAACAGACGAAGGAGGAACAATAAAGGTATCCTCCATCGAAATCACCCTTGAGAAATAACTTTTTTTTATTTTAGGTCTGCGGTGGTCTAATGGACTTAGAAAAAATACTGGAAGTTTTTGAGAGGAATAATATTAAGTTTAATATCTTTGTCGAAAATAAAAAGATTTTGGAGATTAGACCAAACGGCAAAAACATAGACGTCGAAATTTTTAACATAGAAGATGCTAAAAAATTAATAAAGGGGCTGAAATGGAGAGATTGAAAGCTCTGCGCAGTTTTGC
>JBDRDL010000059.1:0-12220 GCA_043820925.1 Methanobacteriota archaeon
ACAACCGCCTCTGCAAACTCAGAAGTCTTTATTTCTTTTGCGCCTTCCATCTGCCTCGCTAAATCATAGGTTACTGTCTTCTGCTGGACTGTTTTTTTAATTCCCTCTTTTACTAAATCCGCAGCTTCTTTCCAGCCTATGTACTCTAAAAGCATTGCGCCGGAGAGGATTATCGAGCACGGATTGACTTTGTCGAGTCCTGCGTATTTCGGGGCAGTGCCGTGTGTTGCCTCGAATACCGCAACGAAGTCGCCGATGTTTGCTCCAGGAGCCATTCCAAGACCGCCAACCTGCCCTGCCGCAGCATCGCTCATGTAGTCTCCATTCAAATTCGGCATCGCAAGCACCTCGTACTCGCTCGTCCTCGTCAGCAGCTGCTGGAACATGTTGTCGGCAAGGCGGTCTTTTATAACGAGCTTGCCTTCTGGCAATTTTTTGCCATATTTCTCCTGCAGCTCCTGCTCTGTTGTTATTCTGTCTCCAAACTCCTGCCTCGCTACTTCATAGCCCCAGTCCCGAAAAGCTCCCTCCGTATATTTCATTATATTGCCCTTGTGAACGAGCGTGACGCTCTTCCTCCCGTGCTCTATCGCATATTTTATTGCTTTCCTCACGAGCCTTTTAGTTCCGAATTCGCTTATCGGTTTTATTCCTATTCCTGAGGCTTCTCTTACCTTAATCCCAAACTCTTTGTTTAAAAATTCAATAACCTTCTCGGCTTCCTCGCTTCCACTCTTCCATTCTATTCCAGCATAGACGTCTTCGGTATTTTCCCTGAAAATTACGATATTCATGCTCGGATTTTTCATCGGCGAGGGAACACCTTCGATATAATAAACAGGTCTCACGCAGGCATATAGGTCGAGCTTCTGACGAAGCGCAACGTTCAGGCTTCTGAAGCCGCCCCCTATCGGCGTGGTTAGAGGTCCCTTCAAGGCAACGACAAAATGTTCAATCGCTTTGAGGGTATCGCTTGGCAGCAGCTCTTCGTAGTTTTCCCTAGCTTTTTCTCCTGCGTAAATCTCGAGCCAGACCAGCTTTCTTCTCCCGCTATAGGCTTTTTCCACAGCAGCAGAAAGAACTTTCTTCGCAGCCGCAGTAATCTCGGGTCCTATTCCATCGCCTTCTATGAAAGGCACTACAGGATTCTCCGGAACTGCCAGCTTTCCGTTCACAACACTTATTTTCTCTCCTTCTTTTTCAAATTTCATGTTCTCACTTAGATTCTATGAGCTTTATAAAATATTCGTGCAGTCTATAATCGTTTGTCAATTCGGGATGAAACGTTGAGACCAGTAAGTTGCCCTGCCTCACAAGCACAGGAGCACCGTCATATTCTGCGAGTGCTTCCACGCTTTTTCCAATCCTTCTTATCACCGGCGCTCTTATGAAAACCCCCCTGAATAGCGTTTTTCCTAAAACAGGAATTTGAAGATCAGCTTCAAAACTTTCCTTCTGCCTGCCATAGGCATTCCTTTCAACGACGATGTCCACGAGCTTCATAGAGAATTGCTGCGCTGCGACGATTTCCTTGGCAAGCAGTATGGCACCTGCGCAGGTACCGAATATTGCAATTTTTTTTCTTTTAATCTCTTTATTGATTCCGTATTTTACAATCAATTTTCCAATAGTCGTGCTCTCGCCGCCGGGCATAATCAGCCCGTCGATTGTTTCAAGTTCAGGAGCTCTCTTCACTATAACCACTTCATCTGCGAGTTTCTTCACCATCGCAGCGTGCTCCGCAACGTCGCCCTGCAAGCTGAGAATTCCGATTCGCATAGCTATTAGCTACTGCTCAACGTCTAAAAAAATTTATAAGCCATATGAGAGATATCAAAACATCTATGGGGCTATCTATAACTATTGCGTCAGGGAAGGGGGGTGTCGGCAAAACAGTTCTTACAGCCAGTCTTGGAGCAGCTATTGCAGGGTTCGGAAAGGATGTTACTGTATTGGATGCTGATATTGAGATGGCGAATTTAGAGCTTCACTTTGGCTTGGAAGGAATGAAGACAACGCTCTACGATGTCTTGCACGGTGATGCGAATATCAAAGATGCGGTTTATAAAAGTCCGGGCGGGGTTAAAGTCGTACCCAGCGGAATTTCTCTATACAAAGTAAGGAAGGCTGAGCTTGTAAAGCTAAAGGATATTTTAGAGGAGCTGCTTGAGAGCACAGATGTTTTGCTGATAGATGCGCCTCCTGGAATAGGGAGCGAGGTAGTCGCAGTTTTAGCAGCAGGGCAGGAGCTGCTGCTCGTTGTTACTCCTGAATTTACTTCGATGCCAGGCGCATTAAAAACAAAAGAAGTAGCTAAGAAGCTTGGAGTTCATGTGCTCGGAGTTGTGGTGAACAGAGCAGGCTATAACGAGAGCGACTTAAAAGTGGAAGAGGTCGAATCCATTCTCGGTCTTAAGGTCTTGGGAGTAGTGCCCGAGGATCTAGAGGTTAGGCTGAGCGTAGTAGCCGGGCAGCCAATAGTTATTAGAAGACCAGACTCCCCAGCAGCTCTTGCGATAAAGAAGCTTGCGGCAGAGCTAATAGGCGTGAAGTATGCTCCACCCACCCCAAAAAGTCTGCTGAGATTTTTCAGGCGAAAGGATGAAATATGAGGCTCTACATAGATGCCGATGTCTGGCTCAACTTCTGGCAGGATGAGATGCTTGGATTGATACCGGCTTCTCACTACGCAGAAGAACTACTAGATAAGGCGCTCAGGATGAAGTGGATTATAGTAATCTCCGGAGTAGTCAAGGAGGAGATTTTGAAGAAGAAAATAGCGCTCGCAGATTTAGAAGAGAAATTGGATAGACTCAGGCAGGTAAACCTCTTGGAAGAGATCGAAGCTGAAAAAGAAGACGTTGAACTGTCAAAAAGAATTATCAGAGAAAGAGGCCTGCATTTTCCAGACTCGCTCCATGCAGCCTTGGCAATAAGAGCCAAGGCGATAATAGTAACAAGAACCAAGCACTTTGAATTGGTAAAAAACTTGGTTGAGGTGAGAAAACCGGAGGATCTACTTTGACTGCTCCTGTCTTCTCTCTTTAATAGATTCCCCTGCCCACTTAGTTTCCAAACCCCTCTTCTTCAGATATTCTAATGCTGCTTCTTCCCTTTCTTCCATTGTTAGTGGACCTGGTTTTATTTTCCCCTTCAGACTTCCTCTCTGCAGTCTAATATGCATTCTTGCAATCTCCCTAAGTGTATCTTCGTCCTTTGCTTTCTTGGCCATCTTGTCCAGTTCTAAAAGGAGTTTATCAGCCACTGCACTCATGCCCTAACCTCTGTTTTTAACATCATAAATCTTGCGGTTCAAACCAAATACCTCTCTCCTGAGTTCTTTCAGCGATGATATCCGCTCAGCAATCGCATTGTGCTGGTGTATGCTTTCGAAGCTTTCGCTCTTTACAAATACCATACATTCGTCTGGCAAATTTTTGTATCTGTGCGCCACGCTCACTAAAATTTTTCTAACAATATCCTCGACGAAGCTTGGATTTGCATGGCTTTTGAGCACCACGCTGATTTCGTCTTCTCTCTTCAGCACCTCGTAAATTTTTGAACTCATGGAGTTCTCCAGCATCTGAATTAGCTCGTCCACATCCACGCTGTAACTTTCAGGCACTTCTATCAGCAGCTGGGAAACGTTTCTCTGGTTGTGGCTTGCGAGAGGAACGGTTTTAAGTATAGCTGCTACTTCTTCATTAGAAAATTTTTTTCCCAGCATTTTCTTCGAGTACTCTAAAAGACCTTCCTGAGCGCAGGGGCAGGAGGTCATTCCAGTAACCTCTGCGCCAATCATCTTCCTTATCACGCCGTCCTCGCTTATCGCTCGCCCGAGAATCTTGTACATTTCCTGCGTTTTCTGACCGCTTGCAGGAGTTCTCCTGACTACAACATACTCAGCTTCCATGTCTATCTCAGCTCTTGTAGCGTGCGCATATTTCTCAAGCAGTTTCTTAATTATTCCAGCGCACATCTCTTCTAGAGCTGTTATTTTTTCGTTCAGGGCGTCGCTTATTATTTTGTTGGCAGTCTCGTGGAAGTTGGCACTCTTCCTCGCAGGGAAATTCATATATATATTTATCTTTGGAATAAGGATTGCTACGCCTGTGCTTCGCTGTACTTCAACCAGCTTTTCCAGACCGAGTATTCCAATTTTCATTTGACTCCCCTGCCAATGGAGACAAACTGCGCTAGGAGCGCTTCCATCTGTATCAGCTCGCTGCTGCCTTCTACTAGTCTGAAGTCGTACTCTCCGATTATATCTGCAAGCTTTATTTTAGCATCGTCTGGAATTTTTAACTTGAATACCTCTTTATGGAACTGCTCGATGGCGTCTTCCCCGCTCATTCCGTAAGTTATTATCAGCTCTCTGAGCCTTTCCCTCGCCTTCATGAAATCTCCTCCGAGCGCAGTCTCGAGTATCTCCCTTATATCTCCCGGTCGTGCCTTCGCAACCACCTTGTAGATCAACTCTTCGTTGATTTTTTTTCCAAACGCACTTGCAGACTGGAGAAGGTTTATAGCCTTTCTCAAGTCACCCTCGGAAACGTAAAGAATAGCCCCCATACCGTCGCTCGTGACATCGAGCTTTTCTCCCCTCGCTATTTGCCTTATCTTTGATTCGATTTCTTCATTCTCAAGAGGTCTGAATCTAAATAAGGCGCACCTCGACTGTATGGGCTCGATTATTTTGCTGGAGTAGTTGCAGGAAAGTATGAACCTGCACGTGTTTGTGAACATCTCCATAGTACGCCGCATAGCATGCTGGGCATCTTTTGTTAGAGCATCTGCTTCATCGAGAAAAATTATTTTAAAGTCGCCTCCAATCGCCTGCGTTCTGGCAAAGCTCTTTATCTTTCCCCTGACCACGTCTATACCTCGTTCGTCGCTTGCGTTTAATTCCAGAAAATTAGCCTTCCAATTTTTGCTAAACAATTCCTTTGCTAGAGCGATAGCTGCGGTCGTCTTTCCAGTTCCCGGCGGACCTGCAAAAAGCATGTTAGGCAAGTTGCGAGACTTCAGATAGCCAGCAAGCCTTTCCACAACTTCTTTCTGCCCAACGATTTCCTTAATCTTGTCTGGGCGATATTTTTCCACCCACATCGCTTCAATCATGTTGTTTAATTTCTCAACAACCAATAAAACCTTTTCTATGTAGTCAAATTAATAAATGTTAAATTTTATAGCACATATAATGAAAAAAATTTACATTCTGATTCTTTTTTTGATATCCCTGAGCTGCGTTTATGCAGCCGAAGAGCAGGTTTACGTTCTCAAAGTAGAGGGCGTCATAGACCCAATTGTGAGCGATTACATACGCAGAGGTATAAGCGCAGCTGAAAAGGAAAATGCAGTTTTGATAATCCAGCTGGATACTCCCGGCGGCTTGGACACTTCAATGCGCAGCATCATACAGGATATACTAAATTCTGAAATTCCTGTCGTTGTTTACGTCCATCCTAAAGGTGCAAGGGCAGCCTCTGCTGGAAGCTTTATTCTCGTTGCAAGCCACGTAGCAGCGATGACTCCTGGCACCAACGTCGGCGCTGCGCATCCGGTTGCGATGATGGGCAATACCAGCGTGTCAGAGAAAATTGTGAACGATGCCGTTGCTTACATAAAGTCTGTAGCAGAGCTTAAGAAGCGAAATATTTCGCTGGCAGCGAGCTTTGTTTACAACAGCACTTCGATAACAGCAACCGAGGCTTTGAATTTTGGCATCGCAGACGTAGTTGCCGAGAATTACGATTCTCTATTAAGCCAGTTAGACGGTCGCAAGATTGAGGTTAAATCAGGGGAGAGAATCCTGCGCACCAAGAACGCAGCGATGGCGGAGCTGCCGATGAGCGCAAGGGAGGAATTCCTGCACATAATTTCAAACCCAAACATAGCATACCTTTTATTTCTCGCTGGAATTTACGGAATAATCTTTGAGCTCTCCAATCCCGGAGCGATACTGCCCGGAGTAATAGGAGGAATATGCATACTCCTTGCCCTGTGGTCATTTCAGGCTCTCAGCGTAAGTGCAGCTGGCTTAGCGCTCATAATTTTCGCAATAGTCTTGTTCATAGCGGAGGTTATGGCACCAACTCACGGCATCTTAGTAGCTGGAGGAATAATTGCGCTTTTCCTCGGCTCTATCATGCTCGTTAAGGAGCCTTTCATAAGAATTTCTTTAGGTGTCATTGCACCTGCAACTATATTCACAGCCCTCTTCTTCGCCTTTGCGATTGGCATGGCAATCAAAGCGCACAGGAGAAGACCCGCGACTGGGATAGAGGGAATGATTGGCTTGGTCGGAGTTGCGAGGGAAGAGCTATCCCCGGAGGGAAGTATTTTCATAAGAGGAGAGCTCTGGAGAGCGAGAGCGAAAGGCGAGGCAATTCAGAAAGACAAAAAGATTAAAGTAGTAGATGCAGATAACTTAGTTTTAATAGTCGAGGAGGTGAAGTAATGGCATTTTTTGAATTTGCGGTTTTGGTCTTGGTTATCGTTGCACTTCTCAGCTCAGCGGTAAGGATTGTCAGAGAGTATGAGAGGGGAGTTGTGTTCAGATTGGGCAGACTCATAGGCGCAAAGGGACCTGGCTTATTTTTCCTGATACCAATCGTTGACAGGATGGTCAAGGTAGACCTGCGGACTGTTACTCTGGACGTTCCCTCGCAGGAAATTATAACGAGGGACAACGTTCCCTCGAGGGTCAATGCAGTCGTTTACTTCAGGATAGTGAATCCAGAAAACGCAATCGTTCAGGTTGAGAACTATCTCGCTGCAACCTCGCTTATCGCCCAGACAACTCTGAGAAGCATCCTCGGCATGTCAGAATTGGATGAGCTGCTTGCAGAGCGCGAGAAGATAAATACGAAGCTTCAAAAAGTTATAGACGAGCAGACAGACCCCTGGGGGATTAAAGTTACGACCGTCGAGGTTAAAGACGTTGAGCTGCCCGAGAACATGAAGCGTGCGATGGCAAGACAGGCAGAGGCTGAGCGGGAGAGAAGAGCAAAGGTTATAGCTGCCCTGGGAGAAGCTCAAGCAGCAGAAAAGCTTGCGGAAGCAGCGGAAATAATAGGGAAGCATCCCGCTGCAATTCAGCTGCGCTTCCTGCAAACCGTTACAGAAGCAGCTTCAGAGAAAGCATCGACCTTCGTTATACCGGTGCCCATCGATATTCTGCAGGCATTCGTGAAGAAAAAGGAGAAGTAAAGCCTTAGGCAGAAGCCTCATGGTAACGAAAACTTCATATATCATGCCAAAATGGAGGCATGGACGAAGTTTGGGTATAAGGAGGGATGGGATTACAACGATGCCCCATCTTTACACCAACTACTAAAGCACATAAAAGCTGTTGGTATAGTGGTGGATGATAAAGTCCGGTCTGACCCAAGTCTTGGGGCATGTTTAAAAGTTAAGTGGGTCTGGCATGGTCACGAAGCTATGGGTAAGATAGATGACAAATACAACGTTAGAAACATTACACTTTACGAGGAAGTTAACCCAATGTTGTTAAAACAGATGAAGCCATAATATTTTATGGACTGACCTCCCAATATATTTGCAGTTCCTCTATCATGCCCAAATCTCCTCCGGCACCTCGTAAACACCGGCCGTTCAGTAAATATTTATAAAGTTATAAATTTATATTTTTATAAAAGGTGATTTTATGACAACCACAGTTGCAATATCCAAAGAGATAAGAAATACCTTAATGGCATTGAAATTTCAAGAGGGGTATAGAAATCTTGACTCGCTCATCGCAGACCTTCTTACAGAGCACAAAAAACGCAGGCTAATTGTTGCAAGCGATCTATTTAAAGAACGGATGAAAAAGAAGGGTTTAACGCTTGAGAACCTCGGATAAACCAAAGATCGTAGTAGATACGAATGTAATCTTCTCTGGCCTTTACGATCTCAAGTCAGATGCCGGGAGACTTTTTGTTTACGCAATCGAAGACCGAATCGAACTCTACAGCTCTAATTATATAAAAAATGAGCTTGAGCGCAACCTCAAAAGTAAGCTAGAGTATACCGAAGAAGAATTCAAAGAAACAATAAAGGCGCTGCCCATTAACTGGGTCGAGGACGAAGATTATTCAAAAGAAATAAAGAAGGCAGAAAAATTAATAGAACATGATAGAGATATTCCGGTTTTAGCCCTGGCATTATATTTGAAATGCGGTGTGGTAAGCGGTGATAAACATCTCCAATCGATTAGTTCCAAAGATTTTAAATGCTGGAAATTGAAAGAGTTAATCGAATACATTAAAGCTCTGCTTTAGAGATGCCTTGGTAAAACTACAGTCACAGCATAAAAGGCACGTGCCCGACGCCACGCACCTTTTCTGAGTTTTTCGAGTTCTTCAAATCAACCTCAACTTCCTCACACACTCGCTTCCGAAAGGTCCGAGCTCAGAATCTTGGAGCACAATAAAGTAGCAGTTTGTAATTTTCTTTCCGCAGCGCCTGCAGGTGCTTTCGCATTTTACTTTTTTAACCTTTGATTCGAATTCGAAATTTGTTGTAGAGAAATTCAGGATCAGCTTGCTTTTCTCCCTTTTTATCAAGCCACTCTCTTCGGCTGTTCTCAGGATTTCTTTTACGAGCTCGGGCACGCTCGTTACAAGCTCAATTAGGGCAACTGCTTCTTTTACAGTAGTCTCCTTGCCCTTGAGCATGCTCAACAGCTGCAGCGCCTGCCGCACCTTCAGTCCCTGTTCTTCCTTCATATGCAAACCTTTAAAAGTAGGGCAATATAATTTTTCCTGATATGATAAGGCAGGCTGAAAAGGACCTGGATTTAAAGGTTCTGGAAGAGCGAATCCAGCGGAGTTGGAAGAAAAACAAAATTTACGAGAAGAGCGAGGCAGCACTTCGTGGAAAGCCAAAGTACTATTTCTTGGACGGCCCTCCATACGCCAGTGGAGCTATACATCTCGGTACTGCATGGAATAAAATTTTGAAAGATGCAATTGTTCGCTATCTTGTTATGAAGGGCTACAAAGTTCGCCGCCAAGCAGGCTGGGACTGCCACGGCTTGCCGATTGAGATTAAGGTCGAAGAAAAGCTTGGAATAAAGAATAAAAAAGAAATAGAAGAGCTGGGCGTTGAGAAGTTCGTCAGCGAATGCAAGAAATGGGCTCGCCAGCACATGAAGATAATGACTTCGCAGTTCCAGCGCCTCGGAGTTTGGATGGACTGGCAAGAGCCGTACATGACCATGAAGGACGAGTACATCGAGGCTGCATGGTGGACTATAAAGAAAGCATACGAGAAAAATTTGCTGGCAAAATATTTGCGGGTCATCACGTGGTGCCCCCGCTGCGAGACCGCACTTGCAGAGGCAGAAATCGAGTACGAAGACAGAAGCGACCCTTCAATTTATGTAAAATTTCCGCTACTGGAGCAAGATGAATACCTCCTGATTTGGACAACCACGCCTTGGACGCTCATCGGAAACCTCGCAGTAATGGTGCATCCTGATTTTGAGTACGTAAGAGCGAAGACGCCCGAGGGAATTCTCATCCTCGCAAAAGAATTAGCACATGTTTTGAAGGACAAACTCGGCTTGGAATATGAGGTTCTCGAGACAGTAAAAGGCTCACAGTTAGAGGGCTTGCGATACAAAAATCCGCTCAGCGATATTATAAACGTAAAGCCGGAAAGCAAGAATGCATATACTGTAATTCTCTCCTCTGAATTCGTAACTCTGGGCGAGGGCACCGGCTGCGTGCACTGCGCTCCAGGGCACGGACCAGAGGATTTTGAGGTCGGCGCAAGATATGGAATCGAGCCTCTCTGTCCTGTGGATGAGAGAGGCGCCTTCACGAAAGAGGCAGGAAAATATCATGGTTTGGCTGTAAAGAAGCACGATGAGGTAATCATAAATGACCTGAAAGAAAAAAAAGTTCTCCCGCTGTCAGAAACCATAACGCACAGATACGGGCACTGCTGGCGGTGTAAAACGCCGATAATTTATCGAGCCACCGAGCAGTGGTTCATCAAGGTATCTGAAATCAAGGATGAGATGCTGAGACAAATCGAGAGGGTAGAGTGGGTGCCGGAGTGGGCTGGCTCCGCAAGATTTAAAGATTGGGTGGAAAATGCGAGGGACTGGACGATTTCGAGGCAGCGGTACTGGGGCATTCCACTTCCGATATGGGTGTGCGAAAATTGTGGAAGCATCGATGTTATTGGCTCGAAAAAAGAATTAGAGAAAATAGCAAAATTAAAAGTCAAAGAACTGCACAAACCCTATGCTGACAAAGTAAAGCTGCCCTGCAAGTGCAGCGGAAAGAAATCAAGAGTGCCAGACGTTCTCGATGTCTGGTTTGACAGCGGCGTTGCAGCATGGGCTTCCTTGAGTTATCCTTCTAAAACTAAAGAATTTAATTGGTATCCTGCTGATTTTATTACTGAAGGGCATGACCAGACCCGTGGGTGGTTCTATTCTCAACTCGGCTGCGGAATCCTCGCTTTTGGCGAAGTACCTTATAGGCGAGTATTAATGCACGGCTTTACTCTGGACGAGAAGGGCGAGAAAATGAGCAAGTCTCTCGGCAACGTTGTGCAGCCGGAGGAAGTTATTGATAAGTACGGAGCAGAGGTCCTGCGCTTCTATGTTCTATGGTCGAACAAGCCATGGGACGATTTGCGCTTCAACTGGGAAGAGGTAAAGGTTATAGCGAGAATGTTCAACGTATTCTGGAATGTTTATGTTTTTGCAACGACGTACATGAGCATTGATAAATTCGACCCTAGCAAGGTTAAAAAAATAAGCTACAAGATTGAGGACAGGTGGATGCTCTCAAGATCGAATTCCCTGCTGAAGGAAGTTACTGAATCCTTTGATAAACTGCATTTAAGTAGCGCTGCAAGAGCGCTGCAGGAGTTTATTCTCGAAGACTTGAGCAGGTGGTACATCGCTCTTATAAGACCTCGCACGTGGATTGAGAAAGACGCTCCAGAGAAGCTCTCTGCGTATGCAACTCTGCATGAGGTTTTGATGAAGCTCAGCATAGCTCTCGCTCCGATTGCTCCGCACATAACAGAGGAAATCTACAGGAATCTTGGGGGCAAGAAAGAGAGCGTGCATCTTGAAAAATGGGTAAGCGGCAATGAAAAAGCAATAGATGCCCGGCTCGAAGAAGACATGAAGGTGGTGAGAAAGCTCGTAGAAGCAACAGCTTCTGCCAGAGAAAAGCGGGGCATAAAGCGGCGCTGGCCGGTTTTGAAGCTCATTTACCAGCCTGGCAGCGAGGAAGCAAAAAGCTCTACTGAACGTCTTATCGAGCTTATAAAATTTCAGGCAAATGCGCTTGAAGTAGAAGTTCTGAATCCGGGCGAGAAATTTAAGCTTGAAATAAAAGTTGAGCCCAACCTGAGCACTCTTGGACCAGAGTTCAAGGAAAAAGCGAAGAAGATAATTGAAAAGCTGAAAACACTGGATGGAAGAGAGGTAAAGGAAAAAATAAAAGAAGGATATGCTATTGACATCAACGGAGAAAAAATTACTATAAGCGAGAAGCACCTGAACTTCAAAGAAGCAATACCGGAAAAATATTCTGAGGCAGCCTTTGAATTCGGCAGGGTTTATATCGACACCGAAAAAACTGAAGAAGTCCTTGCCCGAGGATATGCGAGAGAAGTGGTTCGAAGAATACAGGAGATGCGCAAGCAGCAGGATTTGAATGTAGAGGCATTTATCGAAGCAAATGTGGAAGTTAAGGATGAAGAGATTGTTGAGCTTCTGAACGGACAGAAGCCTTATATCGCAACCGAGACCAGAGCAGAAAAACTTAACATCTCAAGCAAGCTAAAGCACACTGGTCATGCGAAGGAGTGGAGCATAGGAGAGAATAACTTCTTAATTTCGATAAGTGAAATCAGATGAACTACGAAGAGTGGAGGAAATTTTATCAGAAAATCCTGAGAGATTTTGGCTTTTCTGAAGAGAGCGACGTTAAAGCCGCAGAGATTTTGAATGAACTTTTAGAGCCGGCCAGTATTGATATTTTAAAGAAAAAAATTCAGGGCAGAAGAGTGAACGTTTATGGAGCAGGACCTTCTCTAAAGGAAATCAAAAAATTTCCGAGAGGCGTTAACATAGCTGCAGACGGCGCAACTTCTTTTTTGCTTGGGAGAGGAGTAGTTCCAGATATAATTGTTACTGACTTGGACGGCAAGGTTGAGGACCTGCTTAAGGCGAATAAAAAAG
>JBDRDL010000060.1:0-12108 GCA_043820925.1 Methanobacteriota archaeon
AACGGTCTAACATTTGGCGATGGAAGTGTATATGACGGAACATGGACTCTGCCGCCTACTTGGAATGATATTTATCCAGCAGTAGATTACTTCTATCCTCAGCCTTATGTCGATACTGTGCTGGTAAAATATCAAGGTTCCAACGGATACAGGGTTTATACTGGCAGTGGAAACACGCAAGATTTAGAAACTTTCTTCTCAGGCAAGCCGAGTTATATAGATGCAGTTAATAGAATTAAAAGCTTGGATTCATCAAGAAGCGGCGATATAATCCTGCTTGCGAATTATGGCAGTAAATACTACTTCGAGAACAGTGAAGAAGCAGGCACGCATGGCGGGCTTAATGACAAAGATACCTATGTTCCTCTGATAATCGCAGGTCCGGGAGTGAAGCACGACACTTTTTCTTCTGCAAGAACAATCGACGTTACGCCTACGATTGTCAATCTTTTGCTCGGAATTGAGATGAGCAACGTCGACGGCCGCGTGCTCGAAGAAATCAAGCTCCCACCTCCAGACACCTCCCCTCCAACCATCACCAACGCCTATCACGACCCCTCCTCGCCAACCAGCACCGATGCAATCCATATTTACGCTGACATAACAGACGCAAGCGGCGTATCCTCGGCTACTCTTTTTTATTCCACAGACGGCTTTACTTGGAAGCCGATTTCGATGATAAATACAGGAGGGAGTACATGGAAGACGAGCGAGTCAATACCTGCACAACCAGCGGGCACGACGCTGCAATACACAGTCTGTGCAAGGGATGCAAAAGTCAACTATGGCTGCGAGTCAGGAGCTTACTGCCAGATATCTGGCACTCAGCTGAGCAGTGAAAATGAGATAACTGCTCAGGCGGAATGTGATGTTGCAGTGCATACTGTTACAATTGGCTATGCTGATACAGCCCCGCCCTCGATTTATAATACTTACGCTTCTCCCTCTTCGCCGAGTGCGTATCAGTCAATTGAGATTTATTCTGAAATTAAAGACGACAGCAGCATCGCCTCTGCGCTTGTTTGGTACACCACGAACGGCATTGATTGGAATAAAATCACAATGACGAATATCGGCGGAAATACTTTCAAAACCTCAGCGCCGATTCCAGGGCAGCCCGTGGGTACTGAAATCGAGTACACTGTCTGTGCCAAGGACGTTAACGGAAATGCAGCTTGCGAGTACGGAACGTACTGTACTGTTTCTCAGTCTTTGAAGCAGCAGACGGTTAAGCTGCTGAATACGACTACCGTTTCTGCTCAGTCGATGTCATTGACTAAAATAACTCTTGCGAATGCCAGCGTGAGTGCGCAGTACTGCGAGTACGGCGTCCATAAAATAACAGTAGGCTGCACTGATACAACGCCACCGGGAACGCCTACTCTGTACGACCCTGGAGGAACGATAAACGAGGGCGAGTATTCGATTTCGTGGTCAAGCGTGAGCGATAGCGGATGCTCTGGTTTGAAGTATTATCAATTGCAGGAGAGTAATTCGCCAACGTTCAGCACGACGAATTACTATACTTCGTTGACTTCTTATTACATAACTGGAAAATCGTCTGGCACGTACTACTATCGAGTGCGAGCGATTGACAACGCTGGAAATGCCGGCAGCTGGAGTAATAATGTGGATATTATCATTGATATAAAACCTCCGGAGCCGCCAACGCCTCCGGCACCGTCTTGGGCTGCGATTGATTCTTTCGATGACGAGTTTGGCACTGCTTTTTCGAATGGCAACAGTTGGGGAGAATGGAAGTATGAGGAGTTACTGGATGACGGAATCGATAATTATTTGCAGAAGGTGGACAGCTTTGATGGCAGGAGTGGCGTTGGATTGTTCTACTGGGGTACTACGCTGGGCGAGAGTGCGCCCCAGGCAATTGAGAAGGAGAACAAGAAAGGATGGGATTTTTCGTACAGCGAGGGCGAGTGGGCGGTGATGATGAATAACAAGGGGACGAGCGACGAGTATTTGCAGTTGCTTTTCTGGGATAACACGGGCAGGGAGGCTGCGACGTATTTGAAGATGAGCAGGGCTGGGGAAGGATGGAAGCAGGTGGTGTGGGAGAGCACGCTGATATTATACCAGGCGCTGGAGAATAAGACGGTTAAGGCGGCTGAGATACCGCAAGGTGCAATCGTTGCGCAGGCTGGATTTAATTGGAAGAACGTGACGAGGGTGAAGCTTAGGGTGGAGAAGGCGTTTCCAGACGAGAGGCATCGGAAGCTGTACTTCGACGATTTTGCATGGAATATGGATGCGTATTTGGAGGCGAGCAAGTATTATGTTGCGCCGGGTGAGAGCTATACGTTAACGCTGTATGCGCAGAACACGCTTGCTGAGGAAGTGCAGATGGTGTTTCTGCTGGATGGAGAGAACACGATATATAATAATGTTCCTGCGTATGCGAGCAGGAGCTTTTCGGTTACGAGAAGCAAGAGCGAGCTGAGCAATTACAGTTATCAGGGCACTGTTTGGCTGAATTTCGGAGGTGACGCTGTTGAGAAGAGGAGCAATCCGGTTACGGTCAGCGTGGTTGATGCTATAGCGCCGAGCGTTGCGATAGCGCAGCCGGCAGAGGAAGAGAGGCTTAACGTTAGAAGCGTGGCTGTGGCATGGAGCGGGAGCGACAACTACGGAATTGCTTACTACGAGGTTCGGCTCGACGGCGGAGGATGGGTAAACAAGGGATTAGAAACGAGGCATGTTTTTGAGAACGTTGGAGATGGAGTGCATACGGTTTATGTTAGAGCAGTTGATAAGGGAGGAAATTCAGCTACGGCAGCAAGGAGTTTTAGTGTTGATGCTGAGATTCCTCCTGCACCGGCGCCGGTGGCAAGTCCGGCAGGATGGACTGACCGCAGTAATGTGACGATTTCCTGGAGCGAGGTTTATGATTCTTCGGGAATAGCGAGATATGAGTATCGTATCGATGCAGGAGAATGGAGCAGCACCGTGAATACGAGCTTTGTGACGCCTGACGTTAGTACAGGTACGCATACTGCATATGTAAGGGCGGTGGATAACGCCGGAAATACCGGCGCAGAAGGAAGCGTGAGGTTTTATATCGATGTGAGCAATCCACGTGGCAGCGTGGTGATAAATAATGGAGAGGAATATGCAAGCAGCAGGATTATTACGCTGTCGCTAAGCTACGAAGACGAGGGGAGCGGAGTTGCATTTGTGAGGCTGAGCAGCGACGGAATATGGGATACAGAGGCATGGGAGGCATCTGCGCTGGAGAAGAAGGGGAATCTGACAGGTGGCGATGGAGTGAAGTATGTTTATTACCAGGTAATGGATGGAGTCGGAATGGTATCGCAGACGTACAGCGACAGCATAATACTGGACGAAAATGCGCCTGTGATTCAGGAGACGTGGCACAGACCAAAGCAGCCGACGGGCTATGATTTGATAACGGTCTATGCGAATGTATTCGATGCGAGCAATCTCTCTGTTATGCTGCACTACTCGCTGGACGGTGCTGCATGGGATGAGAAGGAGATGGTTTTGAATGCTTCTGGGCTGAGCACGCCGACGTTGAGTACGCAGACGCAGAGCGCAGTTGGCAAAGGTAAGGACAGGGAAGAAGAGAAGAAATTCGTGGTGAAGCAGAGGAGAGGGAAGAAAGTAGGTAAAGACGAGATAGAGAAGGCGCACGGGAGGGAGATAAGGGAAATTCAGAGGCTGAATGTGAAGATAGTAGAGACAGGTAAGCCGGAGAAGTTTTTAGAGCAGATGAGGAAGCATAAAGACGTCGAGTACGTGGAGGAGGCGAGGATACATGCTGCTTTGGAAGTAATGGATAGCATGTACGCCCAGCAGTGGAATTTAAAAAGCATAAATGCAGAGGCTGCGTGGAGCAGGGCGACAGGCGAGGGAGTTGTGGTTGCGGTTGTGGATACGGGCGTGAATTACGCGCACCCGGAGCTGGACGGCAACTACGCAGGAGGATACGACTGGGTTAACGGCGATGCAGACGCTATGGATGACAATGGTCACGGAACGCATGTGGCTGGAATAATTGCTGCCGAGATGAACGGAGAAGGGGTAGTGGGCGTTGCGCCGAAGGCGAAAATACTCGCCGAGAAAGTGCTGGATTCAAGTGGAGTTGGATACGATTATGACGTAGCGAGTGCAATAGTGCATGCGGCTGATGCAGGCGCAGCAGTCATAACCCTGAGCCTCGGCGGGGCTTACTCGAAGGTGCTTGAAGATGCATGCGAGTATGCGTACGGTAAAGGAGCGCTTCTGGTCGCTGCTGCCGGAAACAGCAGGGAAAGTGTGCTGTATCCTGCTGCGCTGAGCAGCGTGGTTGCGGTTTCTTCAGTTGATTATGACAATAAGCTGTCGTCGTTCAGTTCGTTTGGAAGGGAAGTCGAGCTCGCTGCTCCGGGAGGCGGCAGGGCATCGATATTATCGACTTCGCTGGGCAGCGGCTATGAGACGAAGGTCGGCACATCGATGGCGGCTGCGCACGTGAGCGGTGCTGCTGCGCTTGCAAAAGCGATGAACAAGGACGTGAGCAATTCACAGCTGCGCAGTCTGCTGCATGCGGCAGTGCTGGATCTGGGAAGTGAGGGGAGAGACGAGTTTTATGGATACGGGCTAATCGATGCCGGAAAGCTGTTAAGTACCGGTAGCGCTTCACAGCCGGAAGCCCCCGGTCAAGTAAATGATACCAGTGCTTCACTGCCTTCGGCGCAGGCGCTGCGCACTTACTACGCAGTTATTGGTCCTATACCGAGCGATGCTTTATATTATAAAATAAGTGCGAGTGATGTGCTGGGCAGGGTTACAGAAAGCGAGAGATATAATATAACGATTTCCTCGAAAATAAGGATAACCTCGCCGCAGAACAAAACGTATGCAAATGCTACGATACCCCTGATATACAACGTGAGCGAGGCTACTGTGTGGGAGGGCTACTCGCTGGACGGAGGGGAAAATATCACTACCGGAGGGGCGATAAACACTTTTGCAGACGGCGAGACAGTGAAAAACTTCACTTTCTCGAAGTCTGGCTACGAGTACGTTTATATAAAAATTCCAAAGAATGCGAGCGTGGTTAATGCAAGCATAGCGCTTCGTGGATACAATATAGAGGGAAGCGTTTTGCAGGGCGACGAAAAGGAATATTCGACATCTCTCACAGAATACATGCTCGTGAAGGAGTTTAAATTTCCTGCAAAGGAAGAGTACAGATACGTTATTCAGAGCGTAATGCAGAATTTGAGATCGAACGACGAGCTTGCGAATGTGACCGGGAAAATAACGTATCAAATAGGCGACGGGGAAGAGGTAGTTGCATTTGAGGATTATCTCCATGGAGCAGCTCCTGCTCTCTTCTCGCACGACGTGGGCTGGGAATCGAGCTATAACGAGAGCGTTACAGTTAGATATTATTTAAAGGTGGGGCAGCCGGAGAGGATAGCGCCGACCGAGAGCCAGGGAATAAACTGTGCAATTTTCCCGGAAGCCGTGGGGCAGGCGATTACTAAAAACAGCTGGGTTGGAGATACGTATTATGTGGGCAGTCCATACTGGGGCAGCATTTCAAAGTACTGGATGGGTACAAAATACGGGCATTATATATACTATTCTAACGGACGTACCGACGGTAGTTGGATATCAGATGCCAACTTCCAGCTTGAGCAATGGGCGACCTGTGAGGAGCTGCAGGTAGGAAAAGCTGAATTTTCTTCAACTCCGAGCGGTGCGCAGATATGGATTGACGGCAGCAACACGGGTAAGGTGACACCAGCGACTATAGATAACCTAGCAGTCGGGAAACACAGCTACGCGCTGAAGCTCAGCGGATACGCAGACTATGTTGGTAGCTTTAACGTAATCGGTGCGAAAACAACAGCGATTTCTGCCACTTTGACTCCGCTGGGGGGTAGTGCCAGCTTTAGCTCGGAGCCGAGCGGAGCGCAAATCTGGATTGATGGCTCGAATACAGGCAGGGTAACGCCTGCCACGATAGACAATCTCGCACCTAGCAGCCACAGCTATGTACTCAAGCTCGAGGGATACAAGGACTATTCTGGTAGCTTCACCATCACCGGCGGGCAGGTGACTACTTTGTCTACCACTATTCTAACACCCTTCATCGCCTATCTAAGCGGCTTGAGAGTTAAGGGCAAAGAGGCGAGCACCTATCCAAGCGACGTTTATATAGACTCGGGCAACGATTCGATTGAAGATGTGACTATTGCTGGAGAGCTGACTGCATCGATGCATGTGGATTTGAACAGCACTGCGATTAATGAGTACATTGCAAGGCAGAAGGACGGCGGGCAGGGATATGTCAATGTGCCGCTGAAAGTCGGCTCGACTACGACTGGCATTCTCGAGCTTTCCTCGCTCTTTGTGAACTACCGCACAAACGTTACGCTTTCGAATCTGAGCGACGGGCAGCATGGGGTTAAAGTATATTCAAAGAGTATAGAGGGAAGCGTGGATTATAGGGAGGTGTACTTTACAGTAGATACAGCGCCGCTGAGCGTTATAATAATCTCGCCTGTGAACGGCTCGACGCACAACACAAGCGAGGTTGCACTGAATTACTCGCTAAGCAAGGCAGCATCGTGGATAGGCTACAGTTTAGATAATAAAAGCAACGTAACGCTGCTCGGAAACACTACGCTGGGCAACCTGACGCATGGAGAGCATGTTCTCGTTGTGTATGCCAACGACAGCCTTGGAAATCTCGCCTTTAACAGCAGCAGATTCTATGTGGCGCTCGATGTAATAGCGCCGAGCATCGAGTTGATGTCGCCTGCAAACGGCTCGTTCATAAAGGCTGGAAAGCTCATAGAGCTGAATGTAACAGACAATGTCGCAGTAGCCAGCGTCTGGTATTCCTGGAATGCGACTAACACAACGCTGCCTGAGCCTTATGATATAAACACGAGCAGCTGGAGCGAGGGCATCGCAGCAATTGAGGTCTGGGCTAACGACAGCGCAGGAAATGTAAATCATACCGCCTATTATTTCACGGTAGACAACACACCTCCGAGCATAGCCATTGCCTCGCCCCTCGCCCAGAACTACCCACACACCAAAAACATAACCGTAAGCTTTAACGTTACCGATGCAACTTCCGGAGTCGCTTCGTTCAGGGCATACATAGACGGCAGCAGAGTTGCGAACGGTCAGGTTATTGACTTGTCCAACTTTATCTTGGGAGAGCACGCTCTAACAGTAGAAGCGTCTGATAACGCAGGGAACAATGCATCTGCCTCTGTCAATTTCACAGTAGTTTTGCGAGCAGAAATAAACATCGACCCGGATACTCTCAACCTAAAAAGCGAGGGCAAGTGGATAACCGCTTATATAGAGTTCCAACAGTACGACGTGATGAGCATTGACATTAACACAGTAACTCTGAACCGCACAATAAAGGCAGAAAACGACCCGAAGTACGACTTCGTGAGCAGTCCCCAGCCGCAAGACAAGGACGGCGATGGCTTAAAAGAGTTTATGGTGAAATTCAACAGGAGTGCGGTAGAGCAGATTTTGCAGCCTGCGGATGCAGTAACGCTCAGCGTCGGGGGAGAATTTGCACAAGGAATCTTCGAGGGCTATGATGCAATCAGAGTTATACAGAAGAATCTACAATCTCTCTAATCTTCTTCTCAACGTCATTCGTTCTTTCAACGACTGTGCCGGTTACGATTATATCTGCGCCTGCCTTTACGACTGCAGAAGCTGCTTTTCCTGTTCTTATTCCTCCCCCGACTATGAGCGGAATATCTATTGCGCCTTTTACTGCGGAAATCATTTTTTCAGGCACGTGCTTCTCTGCACCAGAGCCTGCCTCTAGATAAACGAGTCTCATTCCCAGATACTGCGCAGCCAGGGCATAATTTACGGCTATCTTTGGCTTGTTCCTCGGCACCAGTCTTGCGTCGCCGATGCGGCCGGCAGTGCCCCCAGGCTCGACCACGACGTAGCCCATTGGAATAGTTTCTATTCCAACTTTTTTCACGAGGGGAGCGCCTATAGCTTGGGCTCCGGTGATATAGTAAGGGTTTCGAGAGTTGAGCAGGCTCATGAAAAATATTGCATCTGCATATTTTGAGATTCCAGTAACGTCGCCCGGGAATAGAATGACAGGAATATCGACAGCTTTCTTGATTTCCCTCGCTGTGTTGTCGAGGTTCTTCTGATTTATACCCATGCTGCCCCCAATCATTATTCCATCAGTCCCGCCTTTATATGCGCCGAGGGCAATTTCCTTTGCAGACTTGGGGGACTGCTTGTCAGGGTCTAAGAGCGTTAAGTGCACTGCACGCTCTGAGATTTTCTCCTCGAGATATTTTAGGACTTTCATTCTTTGACCCCCTCAGCCTTTTTGCAAAAGCGCTGGCGGAAAATTATATTTTGTATCTGTTCTTTTTGGGGTTTATCATTTCTTGACTTCCTTTCTCTTTGGTCTCAGCGCTCTGGAGCCGCATTTCCTGCACTTCTCTGCGTCCCAGGGATTTCTTGCGCTGCATTTTCTGCAAATTTTTACGTGAAATAATCTTTTCCCAGCTTCAGGAAATCTAGCCATTTCGAACACTCCTTTTGTCAGCCTCCTTCGAACTTCGACTTTGTCTCGTTCTCAGTCGCCCGACACCGCTGACAAGCGTCGTTCTCGACCGAGAAAGCTGAACCTTCGGTTCATTAGATGCCTCCTTCAGCAGCTCTGTGTTCAATTCAAAGAAGGTCGGTCCCCACTTGAATTTTGAAAGTATTTTCCTCGCTTCCTCTTCGTAGCCCAGAATGTACAGAGCGGCGCCTATCGCTTCTGCTGTGCTCAATATATTTGCTTTACCGTAGTTCACAGGATTTGCGGCAATCAGCAGGGGGAGAACTCTGTTCTGCACAGTTTTTCTCAACCGGAATACTTCAGCCGCTTTCTTCCAGGAGCAGTCGAGGGCAACTAATCCGTTCTTTAGATATCTCCTGTCCTCCTTCGAAATAACCTCAGCTGCAAACGGGTTTAGCACGATTGAGTTTTTCGGTATGCCTCGCTGAGTATAAAAAACTTTTGCCAGGTTGAACTTCTTGAGTTTCACAGCAGTGCATGCTTTTTGAGCGCACTGCCTTGCGTGGTATATTAAGATTTTCAATTCAATATCCTCGTCACCCTTCCGATTCCCTTGCTTCGCCCCTCTCGAAACACGAACTTCTGCCCTTCCCTTATGTAATAGGGCTTGTATTTGAACCGCATCTCAACTCTTCCTCTATCCCCGGCAGCCAGAAAATCAACATCGAGAGGCTCGACGACAACTGTCTCTGAGATTGTTTCCAGATGTACAACCGGCTCATAGCCCTTGGAGATTTTCGTTGGATGATTTAAAACAACAACATCTGCTTCGAATTTCCTGCTGCTCTTTAAATCTCTTCTCGCAGTAATCACCATGCCCCGCTCTACCTCTATTTCCAGTCCCTTCAACGCTATTCCTATGATTTCGCCTACCTCCGCTGTGTCTACTGAAAAATGGTGAATTTCTATGGACGAAGCCTTTATTTTATGAAAATCTCCGTCTTTGCTTGGACCTATGAACAGCTCTTCCCCTCGCTTTACTACTCCTTCCTTTACGCTTCCGCTCACCACGATACCCGTTCCGGGTACGCTGTAAATCTTGTCTATGTACATCAGAAATTCTCTATTCCTGTCGAACTCTGATGTTCTCTTCGGCAGGATGTGAAGCAGCTTGTTGAGCAGCTCTAAACCCTCGCCTGTCTTTGCAGAAGTTCTGATAACCGGCACCACTACCTTGGTCCCCCAGAATGCAGGTAGAAATTCCAGGTCTCTCTCTGACCTTATGAACTTCGCAACCTTGCCTATTATACTCATAAGGTCTGAAATATCTATTTCTAGTTTATTCAAATCTCTGGCTTTGTCGCATTTGGTTATCGCAATTATTACCGGCAAATCCATTGCAAGCAGTATTCCGAGATGCTCTTTTGTTACGTGCGTAATTTTTTCGTCCCCTGCTATCGTCAGGATTCCGTAGTCCAGCTTCTGACCTACGATGCCCCGAATCGTTGTTCTCAGCCAGGGCTCGTGACCTACCGTATCTACGAAGGAGACTATCTTCGCAGCTTTTTCAACAACGCCCGCTTTCTCTTTCTTGCTCAGTGGATTTTTCAGCCTGATTACTCCGCCGCTCTTGTCGAAGCCATAAACTGCATAGGATAAATCTGCGCTTAAGCCTCTCTCGATTTCGTGCTTCTGGGTATCTAAATACCTTCGTGTCTTTCCTATTCCGTCGTCGAGCTCTCCGGAAACGAGGGTGCCGACCAGTGTAGACTTTCCGTGGTCCACATGACCTGCAGTGCCCACGAGCAGGTGCTCTTTTTCCAGCTTCAACCTCTCTATCAAAACTTTGCCAATCAAGCTGCCGTTGCGGCTTATGGTTTTCTTTTCAGTTGCTGCGAATCCATTCTCCTTTGCTATCGAATCCAGAACTTCAAAGGTCTCCTCCAGCTGCGCTTTTGCCAGCCCCTTGATTTCGCCGTCGTCGGTAACGCCCAGAAGATATATTGCTCTTCCTTTGCCGTTAAGCACTCTGTACTTCATCTGGGAAGCCAAGCCCTGCCTTCTGGATTTTTCTAAGTGTATCTTCTTGCTCAGGTATTCTTTGAACTCTACGTTGCCTGTCTCTCCGTTTTTTAAAAGCTCCTCGATTTCGCTCATCTTAATCTCCTATAGGTTTCTTGCTCTTATATTTTTTTAATCTCAAAATCAAAGACAGCATGCCACCGCATGGGCGCATAGGACTTGACGACTCTCTTTTCCATCAAGTTTGCTTCGCATCCCAGTTCTCTTAGTGCAGTTCTGACCTCTTCTGCCCTGCTTGGAATTTCCTTTTTCATAGCCAGGCTGTGGTAGTGAATAACTCCCTTTTCCTTCAGCGCATTCACGGCAGTCTGAAGAAATTTTTCTTGGCTGAAAAAATAGCCCATTATCACTCTGTCTGCGACGTTTTTTGGCGCAACTTCTCTGCAGTCCCCGAAAATCGGCTCCACATTTCTTAATTTATTCAGCTCTATGTTCTCTTTCAGGTATTCGAAAGCGGCTGGATTTTTATCGATGGAAAATACTTTTTTCGGCTTGGAGTGCTTTGCAATCGGAATGCTGAATTGACCTATACCTGCAAACATATCAACGACAACTTCGCTGGCATTCGATATGTTTGCCATTCTTTTTCTTTCTCCCATGTTTCCAGCAGAAAACATGACTTTCGAAGCATCTAGCTTAAATAAGCAGTAGTTTTCCCTGTGTATAGTTTCTGTTTTACTGCCAGCAATGACCTCTACTACTGGCTTCCGAAATTCGTCTGTGATTTTCTCTCTATTCAGCACAGTCTTTATTCTTGGAAAAAATTCTAAAAATTTTTTCCCGATTATCTGCCTTTTATTTTCTAATTCTCTGGGCAGTTCGAGGATTAAAATTTCGCCGACTATCTCCCAGCCCCCTTTTAAATAGCTTATTTCCCTCTCGCTCAGCTTAGGTCTCAGAGCCTGCTTTATTTTCTCAAAACTCAGCTTTGGCTTGTAGTACGCTGCGTTGCGCTGGTCTACAATTTCAAAAGCGGGTATTGCGGGAGCAAGAGCGCATGTCTTGCGCACCAGCTTCGCTATTGCGCCTAGTTCGCTGCGCTTCACTTGCGTAAGCAAGTTCACTAGTGGTATCTCCACAAACCCCTTCCTTTCCACAGTCTTTCTGTTTCTGTCAAGCACGCCCGCTTCGAGCAGGTGTTTACGAAGTAATTCTGCATGCTGCTTTTCAACCCTTGCTGCAAGCATATCTACTCTTCCAGAAATTTCAAGAGAGTCTTTAGATTCCCTACCTCAACGCCAAAAAAAGAGAACAGCCCCTTTGCGTCTTTGCCTATGCGAATGATTAATTTACCCTCGTGAAATACGCTGACCGTGTATCCTTTATCTTCCATATCCTTAGCAAAACTGCGCAGAGCTTTCAATCTCTCCATTTCAGCCCCTTTATTAATTTTTTAGCATCTTCTATGTTAAAAATTTCGACGTCTATGTTTTTGCCGTTTGGTCTAATCTCCAAAATCTTTTTATTTTCGACAAAGATAT
>JBDRDL010000061.1:0-31752 GCA_043820925.1 Methanobacteriota archaeon
TTGGACATTGCCGTTATAAAATTTCCAAGAATCTCCAACTTTACGGATTTTGACCCCTTGATTTACGAAGGTTTTAATGTCAGGTACGTTGAGAGAGCAGAGGAGTTAGGGCAGCCAAATGCAGTAGTTTTGCCAGGAACAAAAAATACAATTGAGGATTTGAGCTGGCTTAGGGAGAGGGGCTTCGAAGAGAAAATCAAAGCACTGCAAGTACCTGTCATCGGAATATGCGGCGGGTATCAAATGCTGGGCAGGAAAATAATAGACAGCGGTATTGAAAGTGAGAGAGGAGTTTTCAAGGGACTAGGCTTGCTTGATGTGGAGACGAGATTTGAAAAATTTAAAAAGAAAACTGAGCAGGTAGAAGGAAAGATAATCGCATCCCATGGAATTTTTAGCGGTGCAGAGGGCACAAAAATTTCAGGCTACGAGATACACATGGGCAGAACTAAACTCGGCAGGAAAGCAAAGCCGATATTTAATATTAAAGGGAAAAAAGAAGGAGCTGTCGATGATTCTGGACTGGTTTTCGGAACTTATCTTCATGCCTTGTTTGATTCTCCAAGCTTTAGAAAATCCTTCATAGAATTTATTCAATTCCGAAGCAGGAAAAAGAGAGGCTTGACAAATTATGTCGATGTTCGAGAGGCATGGATGAGGAGCATTGAAAGAGCATCGCAGGTCGTGCAGAGCAGCCTTGATATGCGAGCAATAAAAAAAATAATCGAGGCGCAAGATGACTGAGCTCGTCCTTATTTTAATCTCCGCAGTTTTAATAGATAGAATTTTTGGAGAGCCTTCAGAAAAAATTCATCCCACAGTGTGGATTGGAAAACTTATAGATGCTCTTAAAAAAATCAATTCAAGCTCTTTTTTTTATGGAGCATTCGTTTTTCTTTTGATAGCCACTTTTTCAGCCGGTGCAGTATTTTTTGCATTGAAATTTTTGGAAAATTTCTGGCTGAAAGTTGCTCTCGGAGCAGCGATACTAAAAATCTCATTCAGCTGGAGGGCACTCGAGGAGCACGCTTTGCAGGTTGTGCAATTTAACTTAGAAAATGCGAGAAAAGCTCTCTCAAAAATTGTTGGGCGGGATACCTCTAATTTAGATGAGAAGCAGGTAATTTCTGCAACCATAGAATCAGTCGCAGAGAGCAGCGCCGATGGTATAATTTCTCCCTTGTTTTACTACTCTCTATTCGGGGCATTTTTTGGCGCAGAAGCAGGTGTTAGTGCGGCGATTTTTTACAGGGCGGCAAATACACTGGATTCGATGATTGGATATAGGAAATACGCCGGCTTCGGATTTTTTTCTGCTAAGACGGATGACGTTTTGAATTTCATTCCCGCCAGAGTAGCTTCTCTTTTAATTGTATCCTCTGCATTTATTCTAAGAGAAAACTGGAGAAATGCGATTAAAATCTTCCTCAGAGATAGGAAAAAAACTCCCAGCCAGAACTCTGGCTGTCCGATGGCAGCGATGGCGGGAGCGCTGGAAGTGCAGCTCGAGAAGCTCAGTTACTACAAGCTCGGAGATGCGGTGCAGGAATTGAAAGCAGAGCATGTGCGGAGAGCTCTGCGAATTGTCGGCGCCACTACCGTCTCATTTATATCTTTAGCGATTGCATTTTTTATTTATGATTGAGATACTCAGGCAGAAGGGCATCAAAAAAGAAGATTTGGTCGCTGCAGCTCTGGAGCTTCACGTGCCTCACCCCGGAGTTGAGGGCAAGCGAAAGGCAAGGCAGATTCTTGAAAAAACTTTTGACAATGTTTTTTCAGACCCAAACATAAATGCTTTAATTCTGGCAGGTTTTCATTTGGAAGAACTGGCTATTCAGGATTCGCTGCCAGGCATGAAAAACGAGGATTTCAAGAAAGACCCTGTCTCTCTTGTAGCAGACGAAATCTTAGGAATGGCAATTGCCGAGTATATAGGGGGAACGAGGGCGAGATTCGAGTATGTCCGCTTCGATATCGCAAAGCCCGGCATACTAAAAAAACTTGGACCTTTCGTGGACGACGTTATTTGCGGAGTAATTGCGGGAGTTTCTTCGAAAATGTACACCGAGGCAGGGGAGAAAAAGTGATTATTAAAGGTTTCAAAAACGTAGCGGGCTTCCTCACAGCGATACCAGTTGCAGCCGGTTCGATAGAGGAAACTGCAAAGTACATGTATCTTTTTCCGATAGCCGGTGCTCTAATAGCTTTAATAGCAGCATCGGTGGGTTATCTTACAGCGCTTATTTTTCCAAATAGCATTGCAGTTGCGATTGCTTTGCTTGTCCTGCTGCTTTTAACAGGTCTGCATCACCTCGACGGCTTGCTGGACTTTGGAGATGCACTCATGTTCAGGGGCAGCGCTGAGAAAAGAGTACAAATAATGCACGATAAAAATACTGGAGCAGGAGGCTTTGCTCTGGGATTTTTTGTTTTGCTCCTCGCCTATCTAGCCCTGGCAGAAGCCGAAAGCATGTTCTTGGCTCTAGTCATTGCAGAAGCTTCTGCAAAATTTTCGATGGTAATTGGAGCCTACTTAGGCAGAGCGTCGCACGAGGGAGCCGGGAGCGCATTTGTTAAGGCGATGGGCAAAAATCACAGGGCGTTCTTGCTGTCTTTCCTGATATACTGTTCAATCCTCCTGCCGTTTGCAGCGAGCGCAACAGTAGCTCTTATTACAACCTACGCAGCATCGGTGGCAGTTTTATACGCCTCAAACAAACTGCTCGGCGGAGTTTCAGGGGACGTATTCGGGGCGATGAACGAATTAACGAGGATGCTTGTTCTGCTGGTGCTTATATGAAGCTCGACGCTCTAATAATGGCAGGCGGCAAAGGAGGCAGATTAAAAGTAAAAGAAGAGAAGCCGCTGTTAATCTTCAACGGAAAGCCTCTAATCGAGCACGTCCTCGAAGCTCTGAAAAATTCACAGTACATAGATAAAATTTTTGTTGCAGCGAGCAAAAATACGCAAAAAACTGAGCAGGAAATGAGGAAGAAGGCAATTGCCGTGATAAGCGCTCCTGGAAAGGGCTACGTCGAGGACATGCTGTTTGCCCTGAAAAAGCTGAAGCTCGGAAAAACTCTCGTGGTATCTGCAGACCTGCTGCTGCATTCGAAGGATATAGACTGGGTTGTCGAAGAATATTTCAAGCAAAAAAAAGCCTCGCTTGCAGTTTTTGTGCCGGAAGAAACATTCAGAAAATACAAGTTCGTGCCCAGCATCGTAATTAACGGCTGCGTCCCTGCAGGGGTTAACATTGTGGATGGCAAAAATTTAAACAAAGGTGAGGCAAAATTAATATCCGAAAAGCTCCAATTTGCTTTAAATATAAATACTCTGAAAGATTTAAAAACTGCGAAAAGTATAATTAGGACGAAGAAGAGGGATAACCATGCCCGTAAGTGAAGAATTGCTTGAGATACTCGCCTGTCCGATGTGCAAGAAAGATGTCGAGTACAAAAACGAGGAGGATTTTCTAAGCTGCAAAAAGTGCGACATTCGATATTTTGCAGAACGATTTGAAAATCGTTCCACCTGCCCGAAGTGCGGAGAAAAACTCGAGCCAATAAAAGGAGAAGTTCTTGTTTGCGTCGACTGCAAGCGCTGGTATCCGATTATCGAGGACATACCGCACATGCTTCCAGACGAGCTCAGGGAAGATTTAGCCTAACTCCCCTGCCAATTTTTCCGCTGAATATATCGCATTTTATGCTGCGCTTTTTGCAGATTCCTCCCATGCCCTCAGCTACGCTGCGAGAATCTACTTTTTCAGAATCGCACAGCGCAACAATCGCAGGTCCGCTGCCGCTGATTGCGGCTCCGGAAGCTCCTGCAGCGAGTGCTACTTTTTTCTTATCGGTTCTACTATTTCATCTTGCATGCTTCTACCGATTAGTGCGATGTCTTTTTTGTAAATACCTGCAATAAAAGAAGCTGCATTGCTGGTATTCGAAACAGCGTTTTCAAAATTTATTTTTTTTGGAAGAATTTTCCTTGCTTCTTTGGTGCTTATCTCTAGTAAAGCCTCCGTAGATGCAGGCTGCGGTGTTGTCTGCATGCGCTGCTGCCGAGTCCGCTCTTCGGTCGAATTTTTTTAATAAACCCGAAGCAACTATACCTGCAACATTTTCTTTCGGGTTCGTGGGAACTTCGAATCCTTTTACCTTTATTTTAATGCCTTCGCTGCGCTCCCTGAATTTCATTACATCAAACGGCTGCTCCAGCGCAATGCCAAAAACATCGAAACCCGGGCCGAGGTTTGCTGAGGTTGCAGGGGCGATTATCTTTATCATTCGAAAGTATTTGTTTAATCGTATCAATAACAATTGTAAGTGGCATGACATGTTAGATCCAGTTGCTTCCTCAAAAGCTTTGGAAAGAATGGTTACCAAGCACAGCGATGAAGGTTTGCTCAGGAAGTACTATCGCTTCCGACCAGCGAGGTTCTACGGTGGCATCGCAACTGCTGATGCTGTTGGCTGTAACCTCAACTGCGCTTTCTGCTGGGTTAAAGAACCGAGGTTAAAACCATGGAAGTATGGCGAGTTCTACTCGCCGAAAGAGGTTGCCAGCAGGCTCGAAGAGATTGCCAGACGCGGTAGGTTTTCAAAGGTAAGGGTCTCTGGGGCTGAGCCTACGATTGGAAGGGAACACTTGGTCGAGTTGATAAATGTTATTGACAAAGACCTTCTCTTCATCCTTGAAACCAACGGCATACTCATAGGATACGATGAGAGCTATGCTAGGGAGTTTGTTGGCAAGAACGTGTATGTGAGAGTTGCGCTGAAAGGTGCTAGCAACGAGGAGTTCGCACTGCTTACAAATGCTAAGCCTGAATTCTACGACTACCAGATAAAAGCACTGGAGAATTTGGAGAAGTACGGCATAAGATATCGTCCAGCTCTTATGACCTTTTCCAAAAGCATTGAAGGGTTGAAGGAAAGATTAGAGAAAGTAAGTCCGGGATTATCTGAGGAAATCGAGATTGAAGAACTCATGCTCTTCCCGCATGTGAAGAAGGAGCTGGAGAAAAAGAATATCGACTATTATGGAAAATTCTCATTTTCGTGAAGCATGGGAAAGAGGAAAAGAAAGCTCTCCTGAAGAAGGGAGCTCTAATCATAATTATCATTTGCAAGAGCAGCGTGGTTGTAATGACGCCAATCTGCCTCTGCAAGCCTCTTCGTGAGCGGGTCTCCGCTTGGACGGTTGTGCACAACGATAACAGAAGCAGACGAACGATGCTCGCGTTGAGCGTGCCTATGCTCACGATTTCGCTTGCGAGAGCAAGCGCAAAGGCATTGCGCCCAGCTTACGCTGCGAATTGCTCGATTCTTCGTGCTCTTCTTTCCCACTTTTCCTTTCGGTATTTCATACTTACTCTTGTTAATATTCTGGCAATAATTTGGAAAAATACCTTAGCATATTATTATACGGCAGCGAACTTCTTAGATTCATGGGAATAGGATAAAAATCGCTGCACGTGCCTGTTGATCTGCTAAGGTCTACTTAGAGAAACACAGGCTGGACTTAAAATGATTCTTGAAACGCTTAACGCTATTGCATATGGAGATTTAATAACAGCTTCGATAATATTCTTCGCTTCTTATTTAATCGCTGGGTTGATTCAATTTTTAATGAAAAAGCATTTTTCCAAGGTTACCGAAGCCGCTGCTTCTAACCTCGACGAAAAAATCCTCGCTGTTATTAGAAAACCGATTTACTACATAGTTCTGCTCTTGGGCATTTACCTTGCACTGCTTCAAATCCGCGCCCTCGCCGAGTATCGCTCGCTGATAGAAAATGCGTTTCTTATAATCAGCATACTTGTCGGCACCTACACTGCGCTTAGGATACTTAAGATACTCGAAGACAGATACGTGGCTGAACTCGTGGATAAGCGCTTTGCACCCACGATTAACCGCGTCATAAACATCTTCATCTATGCGGTAGCTTTTATCATAATCCTCGACCGCCTTAACATCGAAGTTACTCCGCTAATCGCGAGCTTGGGCATCGCAACTCTTGCAGTGGGTTTAGCGCTTCAGGACACGCTCGCCAACTTTTTCGCCGGGTTGTACATTTTCACCGATAAACCAGTGCGCATAGGCGACTACATCGAACTCGACTCTGGCGACAAGGGTTACGTCGAGGACATAGGCTGGCGCAGCACGAGAATAAAAACTCTGCCCAACAATATAATCGTGATACCCAACTCAAAGCTTGTTCAGAGCAGGATAATCAATTATTACCTGCCGGTAGAAGAGATGTCAGTTGTTATGCAGTGCGGAGTAGGCTATGCCTCTGATTTGGAGAAGGTCGAAAGGGTTACGATAGAAGTTGCCAGGGAAATTCAGAAAACTGTCCCTGGAGCAGTTAAAAACTTTGAGCCTTTCATAAGGTATCATACTTTTGGCGATTCAAACATAAATTTTTCCATAATCCTGCGGGTAGAAAAATTCGTGGACCAGTATCTTCTGGGTCACGAGTTTATAAAGAAATTGCACAAACGCTACAGGGAAGAAGGCATAGAGATTTCCTTCCCGGCGAGAATCCTCTACTATCCAAAGTCTCAAGAAAAAAGTTGAGGATGTGTACGATGGCAGCGAAGAAGGCCATCAAGAAGAGGTGTTGATGTATTGACCCAGAGAACGCTCATCGTAGCGAATCGACTGCCTGTAAACGTTGAGAAGAAAAAGGATAAGTTGCTCTTTCGTCGAAGCATCGGCGGATTAGCCACTGTTTTGAAGGCAATCCATGAAAAGGAAGAAAGCATCTGGATAGGCTGGCCGGGCACGCTTTTGCAGAGCGACGATGCTCAGATTAGAGCAGAATTGTTGCAAACTCATCGCTGCTATCCCGTTTTTCTAGCTCGGGACGACATAGAAAAATTTTATTACGGTATATGCAGCAATACCTTCTGGCCGCTTTTCCACTCTTTTCCATGGATTACCAAGTTTAAAACTCCCAAATGGGAGTCCTATAAGAAAGTAAATCAGGTGTTTTGTGATAGAGTTCTGGAGGTGGCACAACCCTCGGATATAATCTGGATACACGATTACCATCTGATGCTCCTTCCAAAATATCTCAGAGAGCGCCTTCCTAACGCTACGATAGGTTTCTTCTTCCATATCCCTTTTCCGCCGCTGGAGATTTTTAGCCTGCTGCCTTGGGACAGGGAAATCCTAGAATCTCTATTGCATGCTGATTTGATAGGCTTTCACACATACGGTTATGCAAGAAATTTCCTCAACTCAGTGCTCGGACTATTTGGCATAGACAATAAGCTAGGCGAGATTATTTTCAAGAATCGTATCATTCACGTCGGAGCTTTCCCTATGGGGATAGATTTTGAGATATTTGACAAGGCAAACAAGGAGAAAAAGCACCTTGTAAAAGAGCTGCAGGGAAGATATGGTAATAAAAAGATAATATTATCTATTGGACGTCTTGATTACACTAAGGGAATACCAGAATTATTAGACGCCTTTGAGCTGTTCCTTGAAAAATATCCCGAAGAGCAAGGAAAGGTATCCCTGATATTGGGTGTTGCTCCTTCGCGCATTCATGTAGAAGAGTATCGCTCATTGAAGAAGAGCATCGACGAGAAAGTTGGAAGAATTAATGGGCGCTTCGGCAGAGCTGACTGGAATCCGGTCTGGTATTTCTATCGAACCTTTTCCTTTGATGACCTAATAGATTTATACTCTATAGCCGATGTTGCTGTTTTTCCTTCTCTGCGCGATGGTTTGAATCTTATGGCAAAAGAGTATGTTGCAGCAAGAGAGAAAACAGGAGTGCTTGTGGTAAGCGAATTCGCCGGCGTTTCAAAAGAGCTCGTTGAAGCACTCATCGTAAATCCAAAAGATAAAAAGGGTTTTGCGGAGCTGCTCACGAGAGCGCTGAACATGCCATTAGAAGAACAGAAAAGACGCATTAGAACGATGAGAGAACGGCTAAAGAACTACGATGCTCGTCGTTGGGCTGAAGACTTTTTGAGCAGTTTGACCAAAGTCAAGCAATACCAACATGCATTTGAAATAAAACTGATGAACGATGAAACGGAGGGCAAATTGATAGAGCAACATGGATGCAGCAAGCGCCGCCTCCTATTTCTGGATTATGATGGAACCCTTGTGCCCTTTGTAGAGGAGCTTGAAGAAGCCGCGCCTTCTGAAGAGATATTGAGTGTGCTGGAGCGCCTTTGCAATCAGAATACTGTTGTTCTTACAAGTGGTCGTGATAAAGGAACTCTTTATAACTGGTTTGGAAAATTACAAATCAATCTGGTCGCTGAGCACGGGATTTGGGTCAAAGAGTATGCTTCTGAATGGAAAAGTGAGGAAATATCATCAGACTGGAAAGGGAAGATCAGGTCTATGCTCGAATTGTATACAGATAGATGCCCCGGTTCATTTATTGAAGAAAAGGATTTCTCCATAGCTTGGCATTATCGCAAATCAGACCCACTTCTATCCACAATAACTGCAAATGAACTGGCCCTTGAATTGAGCCATTTGACAGCCAACATGGATGTGAGCATTTTATCCGGAAACAAGGTGATTGAGGTTCGACCTATGAGTGCAAACAAGGGCAAAGCCGCTCTAAGCTGGATTTCAAGGAAAAACTGGGATTTTATTTTAGCGGCAGGGGACGATGCCACGGATGAAGACCTATTTGGCGTCCTTCCGAAGGATGCTCATTCCATTAAAATAGGATTGGGCGGCAGCAAAGCTAAGTTCAACTTAGACTCTCCTCAAAAAATGATTGAACTCCTAATGAAATTAGGTAAGTGAAGAGATATGAACCCTGCGAAAAAAAGCGTAGAAATAATAAAGAAACTTCAAACAAAGAAAGGCGGATTTCTTGCCACGTTTGAAAACGATGCGTATCCTTATGTTTATCCCCGCGACGGAGTGATAATGACAAAGGCTTTGAATCTCCATCGCAAGCATGCGCGCTCTGAGAAATTCTATTATTTTTTGAGAAGCGTTGTAAAGAACGGCGAGGTCCTGCAGAGGTATCACAAGAATGGCTTGCCATTTGTTTCTGAAAAAGGCGAGAACGACTGCCCAGGGCTGGTTCTGCACGGCATATGGGATACCTTTATGCGAAGCGGCAACTACGAATTCATCAGCGAAATTTTTCCGCTCGCTGCATCCTGCGCAGCTTTTATCCAAAGCAATATTGGCGGCAACGGCTTGCTTAAAAGTGAGCGCAGCATCCACGAGTTTTACAGACTGGAGAACGGCTATGAGATATGGGCAAACTGCGCAGCGGCAAGGGGCTTGCTGGATGCAAGCGAGGTTGCAAAGGCGCTGGGGAAAGGGAGGAAAGCGAAAGAGTGGGAGAGGGCTGGAGAAAATTTAAGGCGGAATATAAAGAGCAAACTCTATGACGCAGAACTCGGAATTTTCATCAAAACAATAACAAATGCGGGAGTGAGACTTACCTCTCCAGACATATCAATGCTTTCGCCATTTTATTTTGAGATTATAAACTCCAAGCAGGTTTTGAGCAGAACTTTGAAGTTTCTTAGAAAAACCATCTGGGATAAAAATCTCGGCGGCTTCAAGCGCTTCAGGAAGTTCGAAATCTGCAAAGACTGGCACTGGTACACCGGCGGCGATGGTCAGTGGTTTTTAACGATGTGGGCTGCGAGGTTTTACAGGCAGCTGGGAGACGAGAAGGGATTTGAGGAGTGCGCAGACTGGGTGGATAGAGTTACTTCTCCCGAAGGCTTCATTCCGGAGCACATAGCCCTTGAGAAGGACTACTTCGAATGGAAGGAAAACGAAATAGAGTTCAGCGAGAGGATAATAAGGGGCATGCGCAGGGCGGAGAGCTTCAAGTCGCCAGTTGAAGGTACGATTTGCTGGGCAGTACCCCTTGGCTGGGCTCAGGCGGAGCGCATGCTGCTGGAAGAGCATATTCGGGGCGAAGTTCAGTTTTTATGCAAGTAGCAGTTTCATGAACCTCTCGCCTTCAATTAATCCCAGAGAACCTTCTCTAGCAGAAGCTTCGTCAAATTTTTTTACGTCGTCGCTCTTACTCATTGGCGAATATATAGCGAATGGAACGGGCTCTTTCGTGTGCGTCATTACTTTTATCGGCGTGAAATGGTCGGGCAGCACAGCGATTTTATACTCGCCTTCCAGACCATTGAGCAGCTTTCCGACCAACCGTCTGTCAAAATCTTCGATTGTTTTTATTTTCATCTCCACGTCGCCCGCATGCGACGCTTCGTCTATTGATTCAACGTGCACGTAAACATAGTCTTTTTTCTCAAGCGCTTTCAGCGCATACTTGGCTTTACCTTCGTAATTCGTATCGTAGTAGCCGGTAGCGCCGGGAACATTTATCACTTCCATGCCCGCATATATGCCAATCCCTTTCAGCAGGTCGACCGCAGATATAACAGCACCGCTTACGCCGTACTTTTTTTTCAGCGGCTCCATTTTCGGTCTTTTTCCCTGACCCCACAGCCAAATCATGTTCGCAGGATTTTCCCCGGCTTCAATTCTCCTCAGATTTACTTCATGTTCTGCAAGTGCTTTCTTCGAATCCAGTATCATTTGGTTGAGCTTTTTTACAGTTGCGTTGCTCTTCGGTTTTATTAGGCATCGTGAGATTTTCCTTCCCAGTGCGTCGTGGGGCGGGGTACAGTGGAGCTCCACTGTACTGCTTCTCAAAACAAACAAGTGGCGGTAGCTGATGCCAGGATAGAATTCGCCAATGCCTGCGAAAGCTGTTCCAACTTCTTTTATCAGCTTCCTCGCCTCTTCAGTAGTGATATGGTCAGCACAATAGTCCTTAATCCTCTCCCCTTCTTCAGTAATTAAATTGCACCTGAATGCCAGGTCATTTTTCCCCAGCTCAACGCCTATACTCGCAGCTTCCAGTGGACCCCTTCCCGTGTAGTATTTCCTCGGGTCATAGCCCAAAATTGAAAGATTCGCAATATCGCTTCCAGCCTCCATTCCCTTCGGTATCGTTCTCAGCAGCCCGCATCTCCCTCTTGCAGCGATTTCGTCCATGTTCGGCTTGTGCGCAACCTGAAGCGGAGTCTTGCCTCGCAGCTCTTCCAGCGGGCAATCTGCCATTCCGTCTCCGACTATAACGATGTACTTCATAACCTAATTGCATTCCCCCAGATGCTAATCAAGTCGCTCAGAATTGCACTGTTCGTTTCTATCGCTCCAGCCCCTTTACCGACAATGGTTATATCGCCTGCGATGTCTGCTCGCAGCAACGCAACGTTAAGCATGCCTTCCACGTTAAGTGGATGATTCACCGGCACTAAACGAGGAGCTACCTCTAAGTTGCTGTTCTTTACCTCGCCAATCAGCTTTATCGCATAGCCGTCTTCCTTTGCAAGCTTTATCGCTTCCGGGGTTATCTTCCTTATCCCCTGAATTTTTACATCTTTGTAAGCAGCGTCTATTCCCATTATCGCATTTGCAAGAATAACAAGCTTGCTCGCAGTATCCACGCCGTCTATGTCATAGGAGGGGTCTGCCTCTGCTATTCCTAATTCCTGCACTTCTCTAAGCACGATATCAAAAGAGCTCTCTTCTTTCGTCATCCTGCTCAGGATGTAATTCGTGGTGCCGTTTAGTATTCCCTCGATTGCATATATCTCATCGCCAGAGAGCATTTCATTCGCAAGATTTATAATAGGCATTGCGCCTCCGACAGAAGCCTCGAACCGAAACATGACGTTATTCTTCCTGGCAGTCTCCCTCAGCTTTTTGAACTTCAGCGCAAGCGGGCCTTTGTTAGAAGTTACGACGTGCTTTTTATTTTTCATCGCAGCAAGCATGTGCGATAACCCCGGCTCGCCGGTCTCGATGTTGGAAGGAGTAGCCTCTATAATTACATCCGCATCAATTGCTTCGATAGCCTCTAGTCCGCTGAGCTTCTTTGCCCCCGGATAGTTTATTATCTTCCTTGTTTTCTGCATAACGTTTAATGCCTTGTGCAGGTCCAGACCTTTCTCATCAACAGCAGTGCCGGTTATGTCTGAGATTGAAACTATCTTTACGTCCAAGCCATGCCTCTTCTTCAGATAGCCCGCTTTCCTGAGCAAAACCTCTGCAAATCCCTGACCAATGTTGCCGAAGCCTATCAGCTGAATTTTCATTTATTCACCCAGCGACCTGATTATAATGAACTTCTTCTCAGATGCTATTTCTTCCAGGCATGCCATGACTTTTTTAGCTGCACCTGAGCCGGAAACCTCAATGTCCATTCTTGCAGAAGACTCTTTCTCTGGATGCGGCATCGCCAGAGCAAGATCAGCAACCATTGCTCCTTTTATTTCGTTAATTCTATCAATCGTGTCTCTGGCATCTGTATCAACGATATGACCAATCAGTACGACCTTTATATTTTCTTTTTTCTTGACTTCCCCGACCTTCGATACCCAGATGTCTCGATCCTCCAGCTCTTTTAAAATCTTATCAAGCTTTTGCGGGTCGACTTCAATAGTAACGTGGACAGGAACCCTTCCTCCGGTCAGCTCTTCTCGCAGGTGAACTATGCTTATTATGTTGCCGCCGAACTGCGAAATTGGCTCCAGAGCCTTCACCAATTGCCCGGGCACATCTTTTAAGACCACATCCAGACTCATTTTCATAGTCATCACGATTTAGGTTCACTACATAGCAATATTTATTTGTTTCTCCACATCATCTGCAAGTTAATCTTCGGGTGCGGCTCGAACTTTCTTCTTTCAATTGCGCTGCCGATGATTTTTATTTCCTCCAGCGGAGGTGCATTCAAATAGTGCAGATAGCCGATTTCTTTCGGGTCGAAGCTCATTAAATATGCGCAGTAAACATCGCATTCCAGCGGCTCGCCAGCCAGTGCGACGTTCCACTCAAAAATCTCGCCAGCTATCGGTCCGTTGCCCTCCATTCCTGCATAGCCGTCGATTATTCCGAGCTTCGGCTTGACGTATTTTACAAGGGCTGCAATATTTTTGTGAATTACCTTAGCTCCTTTGATGTATTTCTCTTCCTTTACTTCTGTCGAGGAGTAAAGTCTTCTCAAAATTTTAAACCTTGAAAAACTTGAGGCTATTTTTCTAAGCGGCTTTATTCTCATTACTTTTCCAAAAGCCGCAGCATAGCCGTGCACCAGCGGGCGGTCTTCTGGATGAACAAAGCCGAGCACGTTCTTCAGCGTGAGCGTAACTACGGCATGGTCGTGCGTCTTCGGCAGAGTTAGAGAAACCACATCCCATCTTGCATAATTTGAGACTCTAACTTTTTTTGGTTTCTTCTCAATATCCAAAAATTCAATTTCCTCCCATTCCCTGCTTTCGTTCAAATCAATTAATTCTACTCCATAATCCTTTGCGAGCTTTTTGTAACCCAGCGAAGAGTAGAGTTCTCTTGTATCTACTGCACTGCCTTCCGCAATTATATCCACGTCCAGCGAATCGAGCACGGCTCTCAGAGCCTCTGGATGAGTTGCTGCGGAGCCGCCTGCCACGAGGTTAGGTTTAAGCAGAGTTCTTCCTCTAGAGCGCCATTGCACCTGCTGCAAAACTGCCCTGATGTTTTCATATCTCCCGAGACCGGTGCTTGTAAAAATCATAAATATGCAACACCGAAAGAGCGGAATTCTCCCTTATAGTCTTCCCATTTGACTTCGACATTTGTAACTCTTGCATATGGAGGACCCTTATAGCACCACCTGAGCATTTCCTCGACCTTTTCTTTCTCGCCCTCGAAAATTGCTTCGACCCTACCGTCCCGCAAGTTGCGAACCCAGCCTTTTATTCCAAGCTCAAAAGCTTTCTCCTCTGCACTTGACCTGAAGAATACTCCCTGAACTCTTCCGGAGATGTAAGCGTGAGCTCTAACATGCATGCTCGAAAATTTATATCCTCACCTTAATAAAATTAAAGTCATGCTAAACTATCCGATTAGAGAATCGCCCTTATATGAGAAATTATCTAACGAGAAAGTCAGGTGCGGCGTCTGCGAGAGGAGATGTACGATTGCTCTTGAGAAGAAAGGCTTTTGCAAAACTAAGACGAATATCGAGGGCAAACTTTACACTCTGGTTTATGGCGATATAAGCGCTCTCGAGAGCAGACCGATTGAAATCAAGCCTTTCTTTCACTTTTATCCAGGCAGTACTGCGCTGACTTTTTCCACATGGAGCTGCAACTTCCGCTGCCCATGGTGCCAGAACTGGCATCTCTCGAGGACAGAGCCGAATCCTGAGAAGGCGAATTACATTTCTCCAGAAAAAATTGTCGAGATGGCAGTAAAGAATAAAGACGAAGGGCTGTGCGTAAGCTTTCAGGAACCCACGCTTCTTTTTGAATACTCTCTCGACGTTTTTAAAATAGCAAGAGAGAAACTATACAACTGCTGGGTATCAAACGGCTACCTTACGCTCGATGCGCTTCGCATGCTTGCGGGCGCAGGTATGAATGCAATTAAAGTCGACATCAAGGGCGATGAAGAAGTTTATAAAAAATACTGCAGGGGTATAGACGCTGAAAAAATTTGGAGAAATGCGAGAGAGGCAAAAAGACTCGGGATGCACGTGGAGATAGTGAACCTTGTGATAACCGACATAAACGATGACGAAGCCTGCCTTAGCGAGATAATAGAAAGGCATTTGAAAGAGGTCGGAGCTACTACACCGCTGCACTTCACTCGCTACTATCCTGCTTATAAGTTCACAAACCCTCAAACCAAGATTGAAACTCTGGAAAAAGCTTATGAAGCTGCGAAGAAAGCTGGCGTTTTATACCCTTACATAGGGAATGTGCCAGGGCATCGCTATGAAAATACTTACTGCCCTGAGTGCGGGGAGCTGCTAATCAGAAGGTTTGGCTTCAGCGTCGCTGAGTATAAAATAAAAGACAAAAAGTGCCCAAACTGCGGGGAGGGAATTCCGATAGTCGGGAGGTACGTAAAGAAATGAATGTCAAACAACTGATTCAAAAGCTTGGCATGCCGTACTCGGAAGAATTGGGCATAGACATAAAATCCTGCAAGCAAGAAGAAATCGCCAAGTGGTTCTTAGCATCGATTTTATTTGCAGCTCGGATAGGCGAGAGCATAGCGAAGAATACCTATAAAGAATTTGAGAAGAGCGGCATCGTAACAGCGGCAAAAATTTCTGGCACGGGCTGGGAGGACTTGGTTGCAACCCTCGACGCAGGTGGCTACGTGCGCTACGACTTTAAAACAGCGGATAAGCTGCTGGAAGTTTTTGGAAATTTGCAGAAGGATTACGGCGGCGACTTGAACAGGCTGCACGAAAAAGCAGAGGATTCGGCAGATTTAGAAGAAAAATTAAAGAACCTCGGCAAGGGAATAGGCGATATAACCGTAGCTATTTTCCTTCGAGAGATGCGCTTCTGCTGGGAGAAAGCGAATCCAAAGCCCACGCCGCTAGTTTTGGAAGCGATGAAAAATCTCGGCATTAAAAACCTAAAAGATTTTGCCAGAGAAAATAATTTGGACATAGTTAGACTGGAAACTGCGCTGCTGAGACTAAGCAAGAACCTTTGCAGAAAAGAGAAATGCAGAGAATGCCCTGCGAAAGGTTTGTGTTTTAATCCAAATTTGTTCTGGAGTCATGACAGCAAGTGCACATTCCCAATCCTCACGTTTCTTAGATATTTCTTTGCAGCTGCGCAGCACTCTTCTGCCTGCTTTCTGCTCGTAGTCGGCAAATCATTCATGTAAAACTGGGGATAGAAAGCAAGGAGGGAGTAGGGTATCTCGTGGTCTAGACCCGCTATGAACTTCGCAATATTTTCAACTTCAGCTGCATCGATGTAGCAGGGCACTAGCAGCGTACTTGCGGTCAAGAAAGGAGGCTCCTTGCGTTGCCTTCCATACTCGGCGAGCCGCTCAAAATTTTTTAGAGTCTGCCTATTTGTTATTCCAGTTAAGGCGATGTTCAGATTTTCATTCCATGCCTTTAAGTCGAACTTTATGCAGCCGCCGCTTTCAAGAGAAAGCTCAGCAACTTTTTTCAGCATCGCATGCGACATGCTTCCGTTTGATTCCCAGCAGATGCGCAAGATGCGACCTTTCGCACCTTCAATTGCTAATTCGCTTGTCCTCAAAGCATGCGGCATCTGCGGTGATGGATCGCCTCCGAAGTAGCATATGCAGGAGGTTTTTTCGTCTGCATAGCCTGCGAGCTCTTGAGCGCTCATCGTTGGCGATAAACTCCTTGCTCGTTCCCTGTAGTGCCAGTTCTGGCAAAAGAGGCAGTTGAAGGTGCAGGCACCGTAAAATACTGCAAGGTTTTTGTACCCGTATTCCGGAGCACCTTTGCTGTATGAAAATTTTGGGTACCCTGCGCCTGTGCCTCCTGCGCAGCACCAGTCTGCGACGCAGTTCGTCGGCAGCGGGTCGTAATAGCATTCTACAATTCCCTTTTCAGGAGTGCCTGCAAGGTGCACCAGTTTTCCATTTTCATTCTTCCTCAAGCCGCAGTATCCCCTCTCGTCTATTCCAATTCTGCAGTCGTTAACGCACAGCCCGCACTTCACGCCGTGCGGGTCTTTCGGAGGCTTTGCCGGCAGATTGAATTTTTTCCTGCTCTCAGCGTGCGCCTTCTCAATGAAAGGCGAAGCTTCATCAAATTTTTTTTTAATACACCCTAAGCAAACGCCAAGCGAGCGTGAAATTAGTTCTGTTTTCTCGCAAACCTCGCACAACATAGAAGTATATAAGTTGCGACGGTGTAATAAAACTATAGCTTCTTCATCACGCACCTGTAGCCTCTATGGGAGCCTTTCCTCCCGTGCAATTTTATATCCTCAATGCTAATTTCAAAATTTGAAAAAGTGCTTGTTATTTCTTGCTTTGAAATTCTGTAAGGTCCCCAGCTGCATGGCTCTTTGTCGCTGAAGCATCTGAGCAAGTAAATTCCCCTCGGCTTCATGACTCTGCGAATCTCGTCTGCAAACCACTTCCTGTATTCCGGGGCAAAAACATGAAAGCATCCTCTGTCATTAACAAAACCAAAGCTGTTGTCTTGAAAAGTAAGTTCTAACACGTTTCCAACCCTGAAGTCAACTTTTACCTTGGCTTCTTCTGCCTTCTTCTCAGCGATTTCGATGGCTTCTTTAGAAATATCGATTGCACTAACTTTAAAACCATTCTTTACGAGATAAATAGCTTCAGTACCTGTGCCGCAGCAAACGTCTAGAGCTGGGCATGGCTTTATTTCCCCCTTCTCAATCAGCTCGACCAGTTCCTCTGACGGCACATCTATATCCCAGGGGATTTCTTCAGGCTTTCTGTATACTTCGTTCCACCAGTTTGACATTTGTACTATGATTTACGCAAAAAGTATAAGAATATATTAGGTCATGTAGTATCCTGAATTAACTTCCGTGCTGGAATTTCTCAAGACTTAACCCAGAATCCTTCAACCGCAAAGCCAAAGCTTAATATATTCTTAAATAAAAAATATATGGGACTGAAGATGCTCCAACAGATAAAGAAAGATTTTGAATTCGTAAAAGACAGCGTAAAAGGCGTCCTATTATTTGGCTCCCATGCAACCGGCAAGGTAGATAAAAGATCAGATATCGATATATGTTTGGTAAGCCCAAAAAATAAGAAAATTATCCTAAAGGTATTTGAGAGGCTCGGCAATAAATACGATGTAAAGATTTTCGAGGAACTCCCGCTCTATATAAAGATAGACGTAATAAAAAATCACATAACGATTTTTGGCGACGAAGTTTATCTTTCCTACTACTTCTACAATTTTAGGAAAGAGTGGAAAGATGTAGAGCCCAGGATAAAGAAAAACAGATTTGCCAGTGCCAGAGAGATGATAATACAGAGGAGGTCTTGGCTAAATGAGAGAAAGATATCTCAAAAAACTTGAGACTTTTGAGAAGGAAAAGGAGTTTATCAAAAGCCACAAGATAGTCGACGATGTAACTCAGAGGGCAATGCTTTATTCCCTCCAGATATGCGTGGAAACTGCGATGGACATTGCGGCTATGAAAATAAAGGAGTCTGGCATGATCGTCGAGGATGATTATTCAAAATGGGATAAGAAATGCTATTGCTCACAAATATAACCGGCTCGATATAGAAATTATAAAAGAGGCTTTCAGCAGGATTGATGATTTTTCAGAGGTTGTATTGAAAATTTCCGAGTGATTACCGCCAATTAACTTCCAAACTCCTCCCTCAGCTTAACAACGCCGCCAACAACAATAACCGCAGGCGGTTTTACTTTTTCTTTCTCAGCTTTTTTTACAATATTTCCGAGAGTACCGACTACAACTCTCTGCCTTTTTGTTGCGCCTTCTTCGATTATCGCTGCTGGAGTATTTCCGCTGCGAGTTTTCAGCATCTGCGCAACGATTTTTTTTAGATTGCCAATTCCCATGAGTATGACTATCGTATCTGCCTTCAGGCTTCCGTAGTCCAACTTCTGCTCTATTTTAGTTGGGTCTTCCTGCCCGGTTACGACTGTAAAACTGCTTGCATACATGCGGTCTGTTACTGGAATGTTTGCAAGCGCAGGTGCTGCAATGGCAGAAGTCACTCCCGGCACTACTTCAAAAGCTATGCCGTGTTTTTTAAGTGCCCTTATCTCCTCACCCCCCCTTCCGAAAACGAAAGGGTCTCCACCCTTCAAGCGAACAACGATTTTCCCTTCTCTCGCCTTCTCGACCAAAATTTTGTTTATTTCTTCCTGGGTGAAAGCGTGCTTTCCTGTTCTCTTCCGTGAGGAAGATGGCATTACCGAAGGTAGGCGCAAGACGATTCGGTCTTGCTCACGCAAGCGCCAGCTTCCTTTCGGAATCTTGCCCACATAGATCAGCTCGGTAGCATTCCTGGCGTGTTCTAGAAGCTCCTCACTCACCAGCCTGTCGCAGATTATTACATCAGCCTTCCTAATTAAATCCAAACCTTTGAGTGTTATGAGCTCTGGGTCGCCTGGACCTGCACCCACGAGGTAGACTTTTTTCATTTGAACACCAAGTTTAGAGATTTCTTTATTATCTCAGGATTTATCCTGCCCGCCTTTGCATTGTTTACATAAACTTCTGCAGGTGCAAAAATCGCAGGATTTATTTTGTAGAAATCATAGCCACATTCTCTGAAAATTTCTGAGAAAGGCTTGCCATAGGCAGGGGAAGTATTGGAGGGAATCTTCGCTGCATCTATATTTTCTTGAGTATAAAGGAAAACCTTCGAGCCGTAGATAATCATGTCGTTAGTCACGCCCATCATCTGGGCATCGTTACCAACCACAGGAGCGACTGGAGCGCTTCCGAATGCAGCTTCTATTGCATTGACATCGTAACCTAAATAATCGAGCTTGAAAAGTGCTGTCTCTACCATCCTCGCAGATACCTGTATCGAGCCCACCAGAGAGGCTGTTCTTGCGATTAAAATGTAGAGGTTCTTCGCCATTATTCCGCATTCCTTTGCTATGCTCTCGCAGATTTTTTCGGTTGGGCACTTGCTTGTTTCTAAGGCAATCAGCGCTTCTTTTGCTTTTTCAGAGTAGTCTATCTTCTCAAAAGTTTTTCGAGGTACCTTCGCTAAAATTCTCGCAGGTCCTGAGCCAATGGCTGAAAAATTCTCGCCTTTTATATTCCAGCCTGCCTTCTGCGAAGCGAAGCAGGCGAGAGCAGGAAAGTCCGTCGCCACCTCGATGCTCGGCAGCGAGAAATCCCTGAAGTGCCTCATTGAGAATTCAAACTCTGCCAAGCCCCCCATGCATGCTTGAGCAAAAAGTTTTCCTGCCTCGAAGCTGCCATTCGCCTCTATGCCGCAGTCTATTATTTTTGCGCCGTTGCGCAATTTAAAAGAATTAATTTTTAATTCCTCCTGCCTTTCCAGCATTTCTTCTGCAATCTTAACGGCGTTCTTGTTTAGATTCATGCACAACTATTGACATGAGTAAATATAAATATTCTGAAAAAGAAAACCAAAAGCATGAGGGTAAAGCTGCTGAAGTACACGAAGGGCGGCACAGAGCTGATAGCGAAGTCTGCCAGGGTGAGCGGTGTTCCAGAGGATATTCCTGACAGAGAAATCGTCAGAATGATTGTGGAGAACGACTATTCCTCTGCTTTGGAGCACATTCACTTTACCTTCGATTTGCAGGACATAAGCATCGCACTGAGCAGGGAATTGCTGGAACATAGAATTGCTTCTCATACAGCAAGGAGCACCCGCTACGTTGAAGAAGCGAACTTCGGATATTTTGTTCCGAAGGAATTTCAGAGGAATAAAAATGCGCTGAAGCTATACAACGATACAATAAAACAAATTGCGAATGCTTACAGAGAGCTTCGAAGCATGAAGAGTACAAGAGAATCTGCCCGCTATGTTCTGCCCCTCGCTGCGTATACTAACTATGTCTGGACGATAAATGCAAGAAGTCTGATAAATTTCCTCGGCTTGCGCCTGTGCGTCAGAGCCTCGCCGGAAATTCGAGAGCTTGCGAGGCAGGTGCACAAAATTGTTGCGAAAATCTACCCGGAAATTTTTAAAAATCTTGGCTGCCGGGGAGTGAATCTTGCAGCCTGCCCTGAGAACGGAGTCAGAGACTCGCCACAGGGTAAGCTGTGCCCGTACAAGATAAAAGGAAGCAAGGCGTTTATACCGACGAAGAGGCATGTTAGAGAGAGGGAGTGGTAAGGAAAGAAGAGTATAGAATATCTTTGTTAAAAACCAGCAACCTAAAATATTTGACTTCAAATATCAGTATTGATGTTAAATGTCAAAGGTTATTAGAGACGTAACGAAATATTTCACGCCAGAAGACGTAGTAGATATTCGAATCGTAAAAGAGGAAAATAAATTCGTCGGTGCACATGGTTACCTCCATATGCAAAAGTTCTGGCAATCACCGAAACCAATAAAGCTTCCTGAATTCGAGCACATGAACATGAAAAATGTGTTTGACAATTTCTGGAAAGACCTCGAAGAAAACTGGGAAACGTATAGAAGAAATATGGAGCGAAAAATATGGACAAGATGAAACAGAAATGGAAGGTTATGAAGTCTTTCATCGATGATGTCATCAAAGAGCCAGAAAAATATCCTGAAAGACTGGCTGTATTTGTTCTCACGGATGAAGAGCTGTGTAAAATCTTCACAAAAGAAAGACTTAAAATTTTGAGAACGATTAAAGAGAAATCGCCATCATCGGTGAAAGAACTCGCAGACGTTATTAAAAGAGACATTGCGGCTGTATACCGAGATTTGAAACTGCTTCAGGAGTATGGATTGGTCAAGATGAAAAGAGAAGGGCAGAAAGTCAGACCGGTAATTGACAAAGAAGGCATATTCCTGCCGCTTGCGGAACCCAAACCGATAAGTGCACTTGCAGAATAATACCCACGAAGAGGGATGTCAGAGGAAGGAGGGAGTGGTAATAAGCATGGCGTAATACCAGTTGCATCCAAATAGAAAAGATTAAGAAAAACAACAAATTAAGGATAGTTATGGATGAGGAAGAAAGTCGAAAAACTTTGCTAAACATAAATTATAATAAACTTCTGGCATACCTCGGTGGAGACCTTGTAGCTTTTTTCATGTTATTCCAAATTACTACCGAAATCCAAAATCTTCCACCATTTTTAGCGGTTCTAATAGCCCTATGCGCCTTCGGCGGTATTTGTGTCTTGACAATGGCAAGCTACAAAAATTACGAGGAAATAATAGACCTTGAAAACAAACTTGGATTGTCAAATTTCATAGAACCCAGTGGCTTTTTTTCTAAGCGGAAGAGCAAGGATAGTCCAGAAAGAGAAGTATCATGCTACATAAAATTTGCCGTGGGAGCATTTATATTGGTCTCTTTCATTATGTTATTGTCGATAATATGGGTGGGGATAAGTTGAGCCTATACGTTGAATTACTAAGACATATATCGCTTCTTCTCAGAAGAACACTTATTACTGTAGATGTTGTGATTAAAAGAGCAGACGGTTCGATAGTGCTTGTAAAACGAGCATTTGACCCTTTTAAAGGATACTGGGCACTTCCGGGTGGGTTTCTCAAGTTTGGTAAAAGCGTAGAAGAGACTGCTATTAGAGAGGCAAAAGAAGAAACAGGTCTTGACATTAAAATTGAAGATTTGTTAGGAGTTTATTCGGATCCAAAAAGAGACCCGAGAGGACATATTATCTCCATCTGTCTCATAGCTAGAGAAGTAGGGGGAGAATTAAGAACGGGGTCGGATGCTGCGGAAGTTAAAAGTTTTAAAAAACTTCCAGAGAAACTTGCCTTTGACCATAAAGAGATGTTAAGAAAAGCTGGTTTTGTTAAAGAATAAAGCAGTTTTTGTTTAACCGCAAGCGCGGGCGAGCGATAACTCTACCCAACCTCTACCTTAACTTCTCCTCCAGCGGGAATTTCGGGCAATACTGCGTACAAAACATCTTTATATTCTCGAGTAGCGACTGCGCCTGCAACTTTCTTTTTTGCCATGAATTTTATTGTAGCGCCTTTAACGCTTGCATCTCCGTTATTCTTTACTGTAATTTCGCTGCCTTTAATTCGCAGCTCGAGTTTTTCCCTCTGCGCCCACCACTCAGCAACCTCGCCGGCAGAGGCGAGCCAGACATTTCTTGCGCCTGCGAAGTTTATAAAATGAGAGAAATCCTGCAAGTTTTCATTGACCCGTTTTGTATGTGCATAAAAAGTAAAAAGCGCATCCTCGTCATAGCTCTTTTGAAAAATTATATAAACAGGTAGAGCAGAGTAGCCAGTCACATTTTTGTCCCAGTATAAATCGAAATTCAGAGAAAGCGGCACCTCGATTATTTTTCCAACTCTGTAAGGCAAAAATCCATGATACTGCGAGGAATCGTACCTGTAGTTTAGCGATTCTAAAACCTTAAAAGTGGCTGCATCGCTCCTCAGAAATGGCGCCCTAAATCCGGCTGGAGTAAAGCCGTTACTGCGGAGCCATTCGTCTGCCCTTTTAATTTCGCTCTTTTGGAATTCCCAGGTTAGCGTGGCATTTGCCCAGTTGCTCTGCATCCAGCCCAAGCTCGCAACCTCATATTTTTTTATGACTTCCAAGTCATGAGGATTTTTTTGGAAGTAGCCTGCGACGACAAAAAACGTAGCGTTTGCATTTTTAGAAGATAGAACAGCGGCGATATCGCTAAGCTGCTGGGGCGAGGCTGCCTCGGCGTCAAAAGTTGCAACAATTGCGGATTTGTAGCCATTTGGCCAGTTTGCTATGCTTATTTCTTCTCCCGGACCTGCTGTAAGACAGCCAGAAATCAGCAATAACAAGACAATAAATCTGCTCATCGATTAGATTATTTCCAATTTCCTATATGAAACTTTCTAAAATGGGGGAGGGGAAACCCATGAGGCACGATAAAAAAAAGTTATGCGCCCCATGAGTTCTATATCAGGAGCAGCAACCGACATCAGCAAAAAATATTGAAATCACTGTGCATGAAATACTGCAGCTACAGTCCTCTTTAGCAGCAGGTGTGCAATTTCTTGAGAAGGCCAGCTTCCCAGTCCGCAGTCAGGTCCCACAAAACTAATTCTTTCCGAGAAATTTTTTTTGAGTTTTTCGTACCTAGCTCTTATCACATTCTCCTCCTCAACTAGCTGCTCCGGGCTCGGGGAAATACCTCTCTCCAGCCATTCGGCTAGGATAGAATCTATATTTGTTCTGGTTATTCCTGCCCTGAGAAACTTATCATATTTTTCCAAAACTTTCTTTGAAATAAGTTCCAAATTCTGCGGCGAGGCTGCGAACTCGCTGCCTATTGCATCGATGCCCCTTGCCCTTAGAGGTATCTCGGCCGCCTTCAAAGTATGCAAGTGAATCTGCACTTCCGCTGCGATGCCGTCAACTGATTTTTCCAAAGCTTTGATTAAGACATCATCCCCAACATTCAGCAAATCAACAAAACCTAAACTCGGCTCGTCGATAGAAACAACGCTTGTCTCTATATATTTTGTGCTCAAAATTGCATTTCTTAAAAAACTGTTAATACTCCTCGCAAGATTTTCCAAGACTTCTTCGTAAACATAGTAGCCGAAGTTCGTCCTGGTATATAGTTCTATTGCACCTGTTACGCAGACCTTTAGCTTTAGCCTGCCCTTCTCCTCAAAATATTTTTTCGCCTCTTCCTGAACAACAAAGAGCTCAGGAATAACCGCATATTTATTATCTATGAGAAACGGCTCGGTCTGGTGCTGCATAATAGCATCTAAGAACTGCCTGTGCATGTCGTAGTGCTGCGGATAATTTACAATGTCCAAGCCAGAGTCTATTTTAAACTTAAGAGAGCCCGCAACCGGCTTGTAAAATTTTTCGTATAGCTGCGAATCTTTAAGCAAATCTACGCCTTCAGCAAAAGCTCTTTGCGCTTGAGGATAAACTTCTGCAAACTCGCCCTTGCTAACTTCCTTCGGAAGTGGAAAGCTTCCAATGTCGTCTACGAGAACCATGTCATATGTTCGTCTTTTAGATAAATAGGTTTTCGGTCTAGGCGGTGTTGCATTGTAGGGGCTTCTAATAATGTTTGCAGGTAGTGTTGAATGGGAGGTTGACGTTGAATGCGGTTGATGAATAGTCGGTTGGTAACTTTTTTATATGGTGAAATCGAATATATATTATGGATCCCTTAAGACGTGTCCTATCCCCCCCACATCTTGAGTATATTGAGGGAATTGTTACTTATTTTGTAATGGGATATCTTGTTCTATTAGTATGGCAACCTAGCCTTTTTTTAAAATTACACATTTTTACACAAGGAATCTTAGCCGTAGCGGTAAGCTTGTCCTACTATTTAGTTGTGAAAAAAGTATATTCAGCCATATTAAACAAAGAAGAAATAGAAATCCATTACCTAACTTGGTTCAATAACGTCTTTTTTGTCGTTCTCTTAACACTATTTGTTTTTATAAGCATGCTTACACAAAAATCATTCTCAGAACTTCAAAAAGGATTTATAATCCTTGGTCTACTAATAATATCCCCTGTATTTAATTTGGCATCTAATACGATATCTAATAGGATGAAAAAAAAAGAATTATAAATAGAAGTTTAGGCTCTTATTTTCCAATAATTTCTTAGCCAAGTTCTCTTTATCCCCATTCTTTGCCCTGATACTTTGCCTTATCAACCCCCCCCACTTCTTTTCGCCAAGACCCAAGTTGATACCTGCAACCTCGGTTGGAGTCTTACCGTTTAAGGTCGTGTGCGGCCTTATGAAATTGTGATAATCCTTCATCCTCTCCAACAAAGCCTCTGACGTCTCTTCGTTCTGGATCACTCTCATAACCTCGGTTCAACCAAAAAATTTCTTGACAGCGCCAAAAGTTTCTCTTGCCTCTTCCTTAGCCAAAAGGCTGCACCGCATTTACGCCAAGATTGCTCCGAACTGCCCGACACCAATATGTACCAAATTTATAGGCTGATAGGAATTTCATGGGAATCTATTTATTAAATACCGCTAAAATAAAATCATGGAAATTAAGTTGCCAGAGCCGAAGTACAAAGGCAGCGTTTCTGTGGAGGAAGCCATTTCAAGGAGGAGGTCTGTAAGGGAATTCAGCGGCAAAGGAATAACTCTTGAAGAGCTCTCCCAGATTCTCTGGGCTGCGCAGGGAATAACTGGCGGGGATTCCGAGAGGAAGCTGGCAAAAACGCCGTCTTTCTCACGAAAGGAGCGGGGATATAAACTGCGGAGCGTACCTTCTGCAGGTGCGCTGTATCCCATTGAAATATACGTTGCAACCGGGGAAGGCATCTATCGCTATCTGCCAGAAAAAAACTCGCTGAAGCAGGTTCACAAGGAAGATGCCAGAAAAGCGCTCTACGAAGCATCTCTTCACCAAGAGTTTATAAAAGACGCTCCTGCGGTCATCGTTATCGCAGCAGTTTTTGAGAGAACCAAAAGCAAATATGGAGAGCGGGGAACAAGATACGTTTACGCTGAGGCAGGACATGTTTCACAGAATATTTATTTACAGTGCGAATCCCTTGGTTTAGGCACAGTTGCGGTCGGAGCATTTTATGATAAAGCTGTGCAGAAAGTACTAAAGCTACCAAGAGACCACGAGCCAATCTATATAATGCCGATTGGTCGCAAAAGGTTATGAGCAGGTTAAAAAAAGTTGTCGACAGATACATGCAAAAAGTGCCGGAAGTAAAGGGCTACTGCGAGCGCTGCCTGGCGACGAGGCGATGGAATGGAAATGCTGTTTTAATGGTCGTGGATGCAGCATTCACTTCGATTGGTCTGAATTATTTCCAGGCCGTTGTTCCGAAGGTTGAAGAATTTGAGAGAGCCTTCGTGAGAACCGGGAAAATCAAGAGCATGGAAGATTTAGCTTCTGCAGATGCAGGAGAGCTTAAAAAAGTCTGGAAGAACGAGCGCTCATGGAGAGTTGCCAAAGGAATTGCTTCATATCTTTCCAGCCTAAAGAAAAAAAACTTGAGCGACAGGGAGGCGCTGATTAAATGGGCGAGGAATTCGAGTCTTGGAAACTGGAAGAATGATGCAATTGGAAGAATAGACGGAGTGGGAATAAACACCTTTCAGTATCTGCGCATGATGGGCGGAGTTGATACCGCAATGCCGGACAAAATAGTTAAAAGGATGATAAACAAAATTTTGAAAGAGGCAGGAAGAAACTCTGTCGAAGAAGACCTCGCTTTCATTGAAACTGTGCATGAAATATCAAAGGAAACGGGATACAAAGCAATTGAGCTGTGCTGGATGACCTGGCTGGTGCAGTCCGAGGGAGGAAAAATAAGAATTCAGAAGTACTCGAAGGTGCTGCCTAAAATTTAAACATAAGGCAGAAAAATGTCCGGGCGCTTTTTATAAATCATCCTGTCCAGCTCCCTGCTCAGTTCTGCATCCAGCTTTCTCTGCTTTTCTGAAACAAAGTCTATCTGCCTAGTTGGCAATGTTATTGGACCTACGATAGCAGGAGAGGTTATCCTATCGGTCGCAACAGGTTCTTTTCTCAATATCTTCCTAATCACTTTATCTGGAACATCAGCTTCCAGAATGTCCCTTATGCATTCCTCGGAAACTGGTCTGAAGCCGAAGGGGTAGGGGTCTCTCAAAAAAGGTCTCAGGCTTTTGTCGATTTCTTCTATCCTCAGGCCGCATCCTATGGTTTCATAGGGATTTATCTGTTCTTCCTTGAGCATCCACATCCTATCAGCATGCAGAACAATAGTGGAGGTATAACCTCTGGAGTCTCTCCCTACCAGAACATGCCATTTTCTAGGATTTCGGTTGTACAAACTTTTTATTTCTTCTCTCACTTTTTCAGACGGTCTTATTTTCATCAACTATCACTTGCATTTTTCACGTAATCAAAAATTGTTTTTGGACGTTAAGCTGAAGATTGACATTCATCGGGCAGAGATAAGGTTCTCTACCCATGAAATATCGAGGCTTAAAAGAATCGATTCAGATATCTGGCAAACTCGTAAGAAAGGCAGGGAAGAATGGGGACATTTGTACCGTTATTAAGAGATACAAGGGCTGCGATATTGTAGTTGAGTTTGCACATCGCCAGAGTCGCATCGATGTAGTAACAATAGTGCAATAAAGAAACAGAGCACAAGGAAGAGCTAATAGAAGTTTTGGAGGATATTCTCGACAAGGCTGAAGTCTGCTCTGTTTGCGGTGAGGAGTGGGTGCCAGAGAGCGAGCTTAGGCGTGCTGCAAGAGAGGCAAAGGACAAAAATGTTTTGACAATCAAGCGAAAGCTTGTGAAGCTCAGGGATTCTATAGCGGTTAGAATACCAAGCGACATAGCAAGTTCGCTTGGACTTAAATAGAGTTCTACACGACCAAAGATGAAATTCGAATGAAGAAGCCAAATTAACAACGTTACTCATATCTAAGCGCTTCAACCGGGTCGAGCTTCGAAGCCCTGTAGGCAGGGTAGATGCCCGAGATGCAGCCGATGAACAGGGAGAAAAATATTGCTCCTAGCACCATCTGCTGCGTTATAACTGTCGTAAAGCTCCCGCCGATGTAGAGCCTGCCTGCGTACTCGATTATCTTTGAAATCACAGCTCCGAGCGCGATTCCAATAGTACCGCCGGCAATTCCTACAAGTCCTGATTCAATCAGAAACATGCTCAGTATAAGAGAATTCGTTGCTCCGGTAGCTTTCATGACACCTATCTCCCTGGTGCGCTCCATGACGCTCATGAGCATGGTATTCATGATTATGACTCCGCCGACGAGTATCGAAACTGAAGCTATGCCACCCAGTACAAATGAGACTATTGTGGTTATCTGGGCTATCTGCTCTGCCATCTGCCTCGAAGTAATTACATCAAAGTCCTTGCCACCCCGCATTTTCTCAAGCACGTCTTCTATTTTTTTGGCGACCTGGTCTACGACATTCTCGCTGTCGCAGAGCACGAACATTCCTGTTATTTCGCCGTATGCGTTGAAGAGTGGCTGAGCCTTTTGCAGCGGCATGAATATTATAGTATCCCTTGGATTGTTTCCACTCTCTTGGAAGATTCCGACAACCCTGAAGCTCTTGCCTTCTATCTTCACGCTATCTCCGGTTCTAATCTCCCTGCTGAATACGTTCTTGGCAGTCCTGTAGCCTAAAACAACGCCGTCCTCATAGTCTCTGAAGAGCCTTCCTTCCTTTATGCTGTACATCTTAGAAAATACAACCGATGCCCCGCTTTCAGTTCCACGTATTGAGACTGTCTGCTTTTCACCCTTGTACTCTGCCACAGCCGCTTTTAATAGAACAGGATATGCTGACTTTACCCCTGGAATATACCTTACATCCTGAAGCTGCGAATCTGTAAAAGGAACTGTACCAGCAGGAGGACCAAAAGCATGCGCTTCAAAGCCGCCTGGAAAAACGAAAATAACGTCCCCCCCTACTTTTCCAATTTCTTTGCTGATAGATACCCGCATCCCCTCGCCTATCGAAACCATCGCTATTATCACTGCGATGCCAACAATCATTCCAAGCAGGGTTAGAAAAGTCCTGGTTTTTTGCTGCGACAGACTTCTCACAGAGTAGATTAGATATTCCTTCATGCTCCCCTCCTCAGCGCTTCCACAGGTTCGAGTTTTGAGGCTTTATATGCCGGATAAATCCCGGAAATTATGCCAACGACAAAAGCGAACAGCAGCGCTGAGAGTGCCATTTCTGGAGTAACGGTGGTATAGAGAATACCCTGACCCAAGTACTTGCTTGCGGCCATGTTTATTGCTTTTGAAATTGCGTACCCGAAGAGCACGCCGATGCTCCCGCCGACTGCCCCTATCACTCCCGACTCGAATAGGAATATGCGCAAGATATGCTCTCTGGAAGCCCCGACGGATTTCATTATGCCTATTTCTACAGTACGCTCGAGAACGTTCATAACCATCGTATTTGCAATGCCTATGCCGCCGACCACAAGAGAAACCGCAGCAATGCCCCCGAATACTATCTGTATTATTTTAAAGGTTTCTCCCACCTGCTCCACGATTTGCTTCGGAGTGAGTACCACGAAATTTTTCTCTCCCAAGCGCTTCTCCAGCGCATCTTCTATCCGCATTGCAACCTGCTCGATGTTGCTTCCTTCTTTAATTCTGACTATTATAATGGAAACTTCTTTTTCTTTTCCCATTAGCTGCCGCAGCTGCTCTATATCCGCATATATCGCATAATCGCTGTCCCTGTCCCCAGTTTGCTTGAAAACTCCAGCTACCTGGAAGGAATGCTCCCTTATGTACAAAGCATTCCCTACGTGCACCTCTCTCTCGAAAAAGTCGTCGTGGATTCCGTATCCTATGGTTATCTTGTTTCTGTCCCCCTTTCCAATCCAGCGTCCTTCCAGGATAGTATATCCGCTTGCGCCTGCAAAAGTCTTTTCAGCTTTTTCAGGGTCGAGTCCCCAGACCGTGCCTGTCTTCTCTTCGCCCCTGAACTTTACGTTTGTTGAAACGCTGTACAGAGAGGAAACCAAGGAAACGCCCATCACACCGTCGATGGCATCTGCATCGTCGTCCGTAAGTTCTTTGGTTCTTCCGCCGAGAACTTGCGGAGTGCTTACTATGAGCTTATCAGTGCCGAGAACCTTTAATTGCTCCTCAAGCGCAACTTTCATCCCAGTACCTATGGATATCATGGAAACTACGGCAGCGATTCCTATTATGACGCCGAGCAGCGTCAGGAAAGTTCGAAATTTTCGATAGGAAAGGTTCTTGAGAGAAAGCAGGGCGTAGTCAATCATTTCCTCACCAACCTTCTGAAAGGTTGATCATCATACGTCGTGCTATCTCCGTTTCACTCCGATAGCACATAGTTCTTTTTGGGGTGAATTCCGCAAGGAAGCTGGCGTGTCCGCCATTCTTTCTTGCGAAAGTAGCACTTTTTCTTACAAGAAAAAGGGTTATCATTTCCTCACCTCCATGCCTTCTATAAGTCCGTCCCTGAGCTTTATCATCCTCTGCGCTTTTCTCCCGAATTCTGGCTCATGGGTTACGATGACGACCGTTTTGCCTTCTTCATTCAGTTTTTGAAGCAGGTTCATTATCTCCTCCCCTGAGCGCATGTCCAAGTTACCTGTCGGTTCATCTGCCAGGATTATCTCAGGACTGTTTGCAAGCGCCCTCGCTATCGCAACCCTCTGCCGTTCGCCGCCTGAGAGTTCAGCAGGTCTGTGCTTCAGCCGGTGCTCAAGCCCAACCGCTTTAAGCAGCTGTGCAGCTTGCCTGCTGCGCTTTTCTCTTGCCACGCCCGCAAACCACATCGGAAGCTCTACGTTTTCTGTTGCACTGAGCCTTGGAATAAGGTTGAACTGCTGGAAAACGAAGCCTACTTTTTTTCTACGAATCTCTGCAAGCTTATTCTCGCTCAGCTTTGAGACATTCTTCCCGTCGATGTAAACTTCTCCGCTCGTTGGTCTGTCGAGGCAGCCTATGAGATTCATGACGGTGCTCTTTCCAGAGCCGGAGGAACCCATTATGGAGACGAACTCCCCCCTGTATATTTCAAAGCTGATGCCCCGAAGCGCTGGCACTTTCACTTTGTCCATCATATATGTTTTGCTGACGTTTTCAAGCCTGACTATTTCCATAGGCATCATTCGCTGCGGCGCCTTCTTACAAGATAAATCAAGCCGAGCAAAATTACAGCTCCTGCCCCTATCCATATGTACGGAATTGTCTTCGGAGCTTCTGTCACAGCCATGCTGAAGTGCTTCCTTTCAGAATGCTCTATGCCTCTGTCGTCCAAGTAAGATATCTGCATTTCTATGTCATAGCTCCCGGGCTCAGCGTTTTTTGCAACACTCAGGTCGAAGATTGCGGTCGAAGTGTCGTCCTGCTTCAGCGAGCCCAGAAATGAGGTGCGCTCGCCTGCGAATTCCTTCATCGCCGCAAGCTGAACTTTCACAGCCTTCGCATCCTGCTTTCCAACATTTTCAACCTGCACAGAAAGCGTAAAATCCTTGCCAGAATAGAGCTTCGTGGGCGAGGTTGTTACTCCTGCGATTTCTATATCAATTTCGCCCCGCTCGCTGACATACACTTCAAATTTTTTCTCGATTATTTTTCTAACGCCGTTTTCGTCCAAGTAAGATGTTTGCAGGGAGAAATCATAAGCCTTGCTGGGCGCATCTTTCGAGACCTTCATGTTATATGTTGCAGTTGAAGTTTTATCTTTCTCCAGAGTGCCTATGAATGCGGTGCGCTCGCCTGCGAATTCCCCCGGGAAAGCGAGCCTTGCTTCCACA
>JBDRDL010000062.1:0-2920 GCA_043820925.1 Methanobacteriota archaeon
AAGAGCCGTTCATTGAAGTAGGCTGTGCCGATGCAGGCGGCGAGTGGCAGTTTTATGTAAAAGATAGCGGTATAGGAATTCCGAAAGAGTACCAGTCAAAATTATTCAAACCTTTTCAGAGAATTCCAAGCGAAAAAACCAGAGATGTCAGGGGCACTGGTTTAGGCTTAGCTATCGTGAATAAAATCGTAGATTACCACAAAGGCAGAGTATGGGTTGAAAGCGGAGAAGATAAGGGAAGCACTTTTTATTTTACGATACCCAAATAACCCTTTCTTTAGGAAAGAAAGGTCTATCACCCCAAAGAAACTATGTGCTACTGAACGTACGACGTATGATAGCCAGCCTTTCTGAAGGCTGAGTACTTTTTATTTTACGATACCCAAATCCGAATTTGACGAAATCAAAAACTGAGAAGAAAGCTTTTTATAGCACGACCCTTAAGCTAAGAGACAACACAAGTTAAGGAGGTACAAAATGCAGATAGACATACTGCTGGCAGAGGACAACGAAGACCATGTTTTCTTAATAAAGAAAGCTGTATCTGAAATAACAAATGGCTTTAAATACGTGTTGCACATAGTAAAGGACGGAGAGGAAGTATTGAAGTACCTAAGAAACGAGGGAAAATATGCAAACGAACCTAGACCTGATTTAATACTTCTCGACCTAAAAATGCCTAAGAAGGACGGGTTTGAAGTGCTGCGAGAATTGAAGAGCAACCCGAAGTACAGGGCAATTCCTATAGTTGTTCTGACCTCCTCTTCAGATGAAGAAGACATAATAAGGAGCTATAGCTTGGGCAGCAATGGCTACGCTATCAAGCCAATCAAATTTGAAGAATTCACCCAAAAAACTAAAGATATCTCAGTACATTGGGGGGGAGTCATGACTTTACCGCCTAAAAATCACAGGTGGGGGAAGGATGGATGGAACGAAAATACTCTTAGCCGAGGATAATGAAGACCACATTATCTTATTTAAAAGGGCAGTTCCGAGGGGGTATGATATAGATGTTGCCAGAAATGGCAAAGAGGCACTAAACAAAATTGCCAGTGCAAAATACGATTTAATTCTGCTCGACTACGTGCTGCCCGACGTAAGCGGTCTCGAAATTTTAAGGAAAATCAGGGAGAGAGAATACGATGCTCCAGTTGTGATGGTAACTGGGCAGGGTTCTGAGAGCGTTGCGGTTGAGGCACTTACTTTAGGGGCAATCGACTACATAATAAAAACCCCGGATTTCTACGAAGGTTTACACCGCTGCATAGAGAGAAATTTAGAAAAATACAGGTTCCAGCAGGAAATCAGGGAAACGAGAGACCACCTCAGGAATATTTTGAATGCAATTCAGGAAAAAATCTGCGTCATTGACAGGAGTTATAATATAGTAAGCTTTAACGACGCCTTTGCTAGGGGGTTGAAAAAAGATAAAATAGCTGGCGAGAAATGCTATAGGGTATTCCACAACTACAGCGAAGAAGAGTTTAAAAAATTCTGCGAGGTCAGGTGCATTGTTAAGAAAGCTTTCGAAACTGGAAAGAGCACCAAATCTTCTCACGAGCACCGGCTTGAGGACGGCAGTGTAATCTACCATGAGAGCAAAGCTCTTCCTTCTATGAATCAGATAGTCTATATCGTGGACGACGTCACAGAAAGGCGCAGACTTGAGAGAGAAATAGAGAAAACAAAAGATTTTCTGGACGGCATCGTAAAAAATGCACCAGTCGGAATATTTACGACAGATAAAAATGGAGTAATTACCTTTGCAAATCCCCTGCATCTAAAAATGATGGGAGAAAAAAGAGTGGAGCAGGCACTGGGACTGAATGTTCTGGAGCTGCCTACAGTAAAAGCTCTTGGTTGGGATAAATTTTTCAAAAAAGCGTTGCAGGGAAAGCCCTTCGAATTGCACAATGTTGAGTACACTTCAATATACGGCAAGACTCTCTATCTAACCGCCAGATGCACGCCTCTGAAAGTGGAAAACAGGGTGGAAGGCTTGCTGGTAGTAATGGAGGATGTAACGCAGCAAGCAAAGCTTGAGAAGAAAATTAAAGAAGACCGCAAGAAACTAAAAAAATATGCTGGGCAGCTGGAATATTCAAACAAACTGAAAGACCTCTTCACAGACATAATGCGCCACGACCTGCTTAACCCTGTGTCAGTAATCAAGGGCATTTCCGAGTTTTTGGCAGCTGATAAGTCCTCAAGCACGCAAGAGGAAATCAAAATAATACACAAGAATATTCTAAAGCTTGAGGAGATGACTGAAAGCGCAAGCAAGCTTGCAAAAATCGAGAGCATGGAGAAAATAGAATTTGAGAAGCAGGATTTGAGTGCAATTTTGAAGAAGAGCTTACAGAACTTTGAACCACTGATTAAGGAAAAAGAAATGCAGGTCGAATACAAGGTTGAGGGAAATTACCCTGCCATGGTGAATCCAATAATAGAGGAGGTTTTCTCAAATTTAATCTCAAACGCAATAAAGTATTCGCCGAAGAGGAGCAGAATCGTTGTAGGAATCGAAGACAAAGGTAGAGACTGGCGAGTAATGGTGAAGGATTACGGAGAGAGCGTACCTGACAAGTTCAAGGAGACAATCTTTGAGAGGTTCAAAAGGGCAGACAAGCTGGGCGTTAAGGGCGCCGGTTTAGGCTTAGCTATCGTCAAAAGACTTGTAGAGCTGCACAAGGGTAAAGCATGGGTTGAGGACAACCCCGAGGGCGGGAGCATCTTCTACGTTACTATACCGAAACTTTATTTACCTTGAACATAGAAAATTTTTGCTCTGCAAAAATTTTCAGACGTTCAAAAAAGGAGTGGTAGCTCAGACTGGGAGAAAGTCGGACCGAATAGCAAGCTACTCCCAGAGTATGCTGGAGTGGTAGCTCAGACTGGGAGAGCGCCAGACTGAAGA
>JBDRDL010000063.1:0-26306 GCA_043820925.1 Methanobacteriota archaeon
ATAATCGGCAGCAGGTGGGCAATTTTTCTGAAGAGAAAGAACGATGCAAGGAAATTTTTGCAGGAGTTTTTGTCCCAGCGAAACTTGGAGGAGAAAGGAATGCCAAGCCACATAGCGCAGAGTCTGGAAAAAGGCTTTTCGATTAAAGTGAACGAAGGCGCATTTTTGAAAGAATTCTTGCAAGACTTGCAGGAGTATTTTGACCCGAGGTTTGCATGGGAGAGATGACTTTTACAGCGCCCCAACGAAGTTGGAGCAGCCAGAAAATCACTTTTCTGGTGCTCTTCCGATAAGTTTTATATCTGTTGTAAGCGACATTATTGATAAAGAGAGACTAGGATGAGGAAAAAATGAGCACATACGAAATAGTGCAAGAAGATTGTCTTGAATGGCTTGGTAAATATTCTGAAAAAGATATTCACCTCACGTTCATTGACCCGCCCTTTAATCAGGGAAAAGATTACAGATATTTTAACGATACCCAACCTGAAGAGAAATACTGGACTTGGCTAAAACAAGTTTTATCAAAGGTTTATCAGATAACCGCCGACGGTGGTGCAGTTTACTTTATGCAAAGGGAGAAAAATACTGAAGAAGTGCTAAAAATATTGAGAGAAACAGGCTGGGTATTCCAAAATTTGGTTATTTGGAAGAAGAAAACATCAGCGGTTCCGGGTGAATTTAGATTTTCTAAACAGTACCAAATTATTGCTGTTGCTATCAAAGGAGAAAAACCGAGAGTTTTTAATAAGCTACGCGTAGATTTGCCCATTCCACCAGAATATAAATACGAAAGAGCGAACGGGGTCTATCTCACAGATGTATGGGACGACATAAGAGAATTAACCTCAGGATATTTTGCAGGGGATGAAGCGATAAGAAACTCAAAAGGGGATAGAGTCCATACGCAACAATCTCCTATAGCCCTGCTCTTAAGAATCATTTTAGCATCCACCTTGCCTGGCGATACCGTATTAGACCCTTTTGCTGGGACAGGTACTACTCTAGTAGTTGCTCACCAGTTAGAACGAAATTCCATATGTATAGAAATAGACCCAGAGTATATCAAAATTATTGAGACCCGCATGAAACGTCTCAGACCTGCTGATGACGTCTTGCAGTATTATGACTATTACAGACATACACCTGATTTGGAAAAAATTTGGCCTGGCAAAAAACCTACTATTGCCAAACAAGTGAGGCTCTCATAAATGTATGAATTTATTGACGCTGTGGAACTTTTCATTGGGATTGCAAATGGCTTGAAACAAACGCAGATTAATCCTACTTCGTCCTTAGATGAAATGGTATTAAAAACAAGTAAAACCAACTTAGCTTATGTCGATAACCGTAGAGATGCCAAAGAAAAATACGGTCTGGCTTTTTGGAATAGTATTGAAAGGCGATTTAAGGGCAAAACTGATTTTACAGACTGGGTTAAGGCGCGGGGTATAGATGAGGGGATTTTGTACTCCAAGTCGGAACAGTTTCCAGATTTTCTGTTCAAAGTTAGAAGGCAAGAAAATAAATTGATTTGCGGCAGTTTGTTAGAATTAAAAGACTCAAAGGGCGGAAGTATTGCTTCTTTCAATTCAACGCTTCCAACCAAATACAAAAGTCTTGAGGAAGTAGATGTAATTAATGGCAACAACCTCGTATCAAAGATTACCTCGATTATGGACGGAGAACTTGCATCGAATAGAGATTATCACGCTTTCCAAAGAAGAAACTTCTATCTTGTAAGGACGCATAAGGACAGTAATAGAGTAAAAATTTCCATAATCGATGGTTCTTTTTTTGAAACTGTTCCTAAGGAGCATCTTATTTATCAGATGTTTTTGAATATTTTGCGAGGTCATCTGGAGAAAAAGGATATCAAAATATCTCCGGAAATCCTTAATCAGATTGAGAAGTCCCTTTCTTATATCACAGACCAAACCATAATAGCCGCTTCCCAGACCATAGAAAAGGCTTCAGTACGACCGCGGCTGAGAATCATGGCAGAAGTTCATTCCGAAGGAAATCCGCACAGTAGTTTTTATCCAGAAATTTTAGAACGAAGCTTTAATTTCATTATTCAGAAATCCATCTATGGGGAAAAGCTTGCAGAAACAGTGCGCCGAGAAATACCTGAGATAAATATATTTACTATCCGCCATAAAAGGAATGGAGAGCATGTGGTCTTCCAGTTTGGATTCTAAAGAATAATAATATCTTCATCCCCTACTGCCCAACGCAATTTATTTGTAATCAATACTAATCGTTTAAATTCGCTTTCTTCGTTTTTGCTTTCCATTCCTTTGTCGCTCCATGCGTGAAGCTCTCCAAGCAAGTAATTAATCAGATATTGCACTTCAGCTCCTTCTAACTCAACTGCCGTCTTCTTGCTCATTTTCTCATCCGAGTTTTGTTCTCTCTTCCTTAAAATATTTTGCGGTTAACTTTTAATATTCCACTCCCCAATCTACTATCATGTTCAGGTATAGAAGATTAGATGGGTCGTCACCTATGAATCAATATTTTCTTTGGGGGTGAAGACCTTTCTACTTTCTGGAAGAAAGTAGCAAAATTTCAACGTCTGAAGATTTGCAAAGCAAATCTTCTACGTTGGAAAATGCTCCTCTTTTCTAAAGAGGAGAAAGAAAGGGATTCATAATGTTCTCAAAACTTATGGAAATCAAGGGCGTAGGCGAAAAGGTTGCAGAGAAGCTGGTTGCGCACTACGGCTCGGAGCAGGAAGCAGTCCGCTCCCTGCAAAATTTAGAATTTGAAAGGCTTTTTTGTGTTGCCGATATACCTGCGCTGAAGCTCGTAGATATTGCGAGGGACGTTTACGCCCAGAAGCACGACTTTGAGTACATAAAACTGCTTAAGACGCAGGAGGCGAGAGAGATATACCCGCAAATCTTGGATGCGCTTCGGGAGCATGCGCAGACAGAGTACGCAGGGCTGCGCCTTGCGCTGTTCTACCCGACGAATGATAAGCGCGAGCTGGAGCGCAGGTTTGAGCACGTGCGGAAAGCGAAGGATTTTTACGAAACTCTGGATGCAGAGAGCTTGAAAAAACTGAAGGATGTCTTAAGAAATTTAAAGCCGATCGAAAAGCCCAAAAAAACTCGAATCCCTGGCGAAGTGATGGTGACCGAGAGCAAAAAGCTTCACGAAGAGCTGAGGAAATATTCTGAATTGGTTGAAATTTTCCTTTTAGAATCACCAGAAGATTTGGAGTACCTGAAAGACTACGAGCTGGTCCGCTATGTGCAGACGAGTGACAGCAACTACGCAGCGCAGGTTGAAGCTCTCCCCCAAACAGAAACCCTGCTTGATTCCAAGCCAGAAAATTGCGTACCAGAGGAGATACTCTCCTTCTTCATAGAAAACAAGAAGCAAATCTCAGCTGCATGTGAGATTTTAAAAATTCTGAGCAAAAACCCTGCCTTCAAAAATTTAAAACTTGAAGCGTTAGATGAAAAGGCTTTTTCAGAAATAGCAGGAAAATTGCAAATCGAAAAAAGCAAATTTTCATTTGCCGCAGCTAATTTGCATGCAATTGTACGAGAATGTGTCGAGGCAGCGAATGCTTCTATAGTGGAAAAAGCTGAAAAGGAATCGCTCTCGCTGCACGGCAGAGAAGTTTTAAAAATTCTGGCAAGTCTGGGCTCAAGACCTTCTGAAATTTATGAACACCTGCCGCAGGAGATAATTACAATGCTGCGCAGCGCTGCGGAGGGTTGGGAAGAAGAGTGCGCAAGAAGGCTGAGGATTGAGGATGAGAGGATAATGCTTTCCGGGATTTTTTCAGAAGAGCTGCGGTACCCCCTGCAAATCTCTCAGGAAAAACTGCAGGAGGTCGAGACGTGGCTGCGCAGTGAAGCAAAAAAAGCAGAGTTCAAAATGAAGAGAGAACTTGCTGCCTCGCTTAAAGACAGGGCTGAAGGCATAAGAAAAAGCATAGCGAGTCTTTTAGAACTAGATGTCCTGCTTGCGCTCGGAGAATTCTCGGCAGAGTACGAAGCAAGTTTGCCAAGACTCTCTGATACCCTTGGCTTAGGCTTCAAAGGTGCGAAGCACCTGCTGCTGCATAAAAAAAAGTTAAATCCTCAGCCAGTGGATTATGTTCTGGGAAGTTCGGAAATGAAATTTGCTGGAGCTGGCAGCGAAAGAATTACAGTAATCACCGGGGCAAACTCGGGTGGAAAAACAACTCTGATAGAGACAATTGCCCAGCTGCAAATCATGGCTCAGTGCGGCTTGCCAGTCCTGGCAAAAGAAGCTTCGTTAGCTTTGCTGGATGAGCTATATTATTACGGCAGGAGTCGAGGCGATACGAGTGCAGGAGCATTTGAAAATCTTTTGAAATCTTTTGCAGGGCTCTCTGCTTCTGGTGCAAAGAGGCTTATTCTTGCAGACGAAATAGAAGCTGTAACAGAGCCGGGTGCAGCAGCCAAAATAATCTCTGCGCTTCTGGAGTGGTTTGGGAAAGACGAAAACGCACTGGTAGCGCTTGTAACTCATTTGGGCGAAGATATCGATGCAAAAGTCAGAATCGACGGCATAGAAGCAGAAGGCTTGGACGAAAATCTGAATCTCATCGTTAATCGAAATCCTGTGCTGAACAAACTTGCAAAATCAACGCCTGAATTAATCGTGCAAAAACTCAGCAGGACAGAAAAGAGGCATGCTGATTTTTACAGGCACGTGCTGAAGAAGTTTAAGTTAGGAAATTTCTAGATTTGCTTATGCAAAACAAGATGGAATCACAAAATAAATATACTTAGAACGCCAGCTTATATCATGGTCAAGGTGAGCATCGTTAAATCTGAAAAACCTGACGTTAAGAAAGCCCTGGACCTTATTGATTTTGCTCCTAAGGAGTGCGAGCTTCTCGTTATAAAGCCGAATTTTTGCATTCCAAGACCTTCCTCAATAAGAGCCACTACTGATTTAAGGGTTCTGACGCAGGTTTTAAAGCTGTTCGAAAATATTGCGAAAGAGAGGGTCGTGGTTGAGAGCGACGGCTACTATGCAACCGCAGAAGAGGCTTTTGAGATAACGGGAGCAAGGGAACTGTGCGAATACTGCGGAGCGAAGCTTGTGAACCTGAGCAAGGACATATGCATTCCAGTCAAGCAGGACTACAATGCGCTTGCGGATTTCAAAGTTCCCAGAACTATCTTGAAGGCAGATTTCTTGGTCAACATGCCGGTGATGAAGACGCACGAGTTAACGACAGTTTCTCTAAGCCTGAAGAACATGCTCGGGATAATACCCAGAAAAAAAATGCTCTATCACGTGAGCGTCGAAGAGGCAATCTGCGATGTTATGAAGGTCAGAAAACCTGATTTGAACATCCTTGATGCGACAACCGCCCTCGCATTTGGCAGACCAAAAAAAATGGATTTAGTTATGGCGAGCTGTGATGCAGTTGCTCTGGACGCTGTAGCATGCAAGGTTATGGGGATAAATCCTGATGCGGTGGAGCACATACTCAGGGCAGGATACTACAATTTTGGCACAGCCTTGCTTAAAAAAATTCAAGTGGTCGGAGAGCAGATAGAGAACGTCAGGGAGAAGTTTATATTCTAAAACTCCAGTAACTTGAGAGATTCTTTTTCACCGCAGCTATTCTCGACTCGACATAGGATGTAATCTTCTTGTTTTCTTCGAGAGGCATTTCAGCAGGCTCTTCGCCCAGCTCAAACAGTGCTGCCAGAGTCGCAAAAACAGAGCTCGCAAGAGCATCTGTGTTGTAGCCTCCCTCGAGTCCGAAGATGAGCCCTGCCTTTGTGCCGAGCTTAAGTTTTTTTGCGATTTCATAATAGCATCTCGAGGAGAGGCGCATTCCTCCGAGAGGGTCGCTGTGGTGCGCATCATAGCCTGCGGAAACAAAAATAAGCTCAGGACGAAATTCTTTCATAACCTGTATTACGACTTCGTCGAAAACCCTGAGATAGCTCTTATCGCAGGTCTTTGGAGGCAGGGGCACGTTTATCGTATATCCCCTGCCCTCGTCCTTGCCCATCTCCTCTATGCTCCCAGTGCCAGGGTACAGCGGATACTGGTGCAGCGAAAGATAGAGCACGTTTTTGCTGGAGTAAAAAATTTCTTGCGTGCCGTTGCCGTGGTGCACGTCATAGTCCAGCACGAATATCTTTTTCAGCCCGTATTTCTCCATGGCATATTTTGCTCCGACCGCAATATTGTTGAAAAGGCAGAAGCCCATACTTCGGTTAGTCTCTGCATGATGCCCCGGAGGTCTTACTAGAGCGAAGGAATACTTGTAGCCCTCGAAATATTTATCAACGCAGGATATAATGCCGCCTGAGGAGAGCATTGCGGTATCAAAACTCTTGCTGTTTACATAGGTATCTGCTCCAATCGTGGCTTCTCCTTTTTCTGAAAGATGCTTGATGAGCTCGAAGTGCTCTGGAGTATGAACCCTTAGAATATCTTCTTTTTTCGCATACGTCGGCTCCACCAGCGGCACCTTTTCAAAAACATCTTTTTTCGTTAGGAGCTTCATCACAGCCTTTAATCTGTTGCTGTTCTCGGGGTGGTATTCAAGGTTGTGCTCTAGGTAACGTTCTGAGTAAATTATCATACGCAGCCCCTTGTTAAAAACCTCAAAATATGATATGCAACTTTTAGAGTATCCCGCACTGGCCTTACGCCGGATTTTTCTTCTCCGTAAACGCAGGATATGGGCACTTCTGCAATCTTAAATTTTTTTCTTGCAGCTTCCAGAATCATTATGTGGTCTATTGCATATCTTTCAGCCCTTAGCTCAAGTTTTTCAAGTTTTTTCCCACGCATTGCCCTGAATCCTGATTGTGGGTCGCTAATTTTCTGCCCTGCTAGAAAGCCTACCAGCAAGGAAGCTACCTTGTTTGAAAATTTGCTGGCGAAAGGCATGCTGCGGCAGTCAGAATAAAACCTGCTGCCTATGCACAGGTCGTTCCCGCTTTCTATGCATTTAATCAGCAGGGGAATTTCTTCTGGCGGGTGCTGGGCATCACTGTCGAGCATTACGACTACATCATAGCCCTTGCAGCGACGAAAGGCGGTCCTCAAAGCGTGCGCCTTGCCCCTGTTTTTCTGAAGAACTATAACCTCCGCACTTGTTTTTTTTGCCTCTGCTGCGCTTTCGTCGGTGGAACCGTCGTCGACGACTATTACTTTATCCACGAATTTCTCAGCAGCTTTGGCAACCTGCCGAATCGTTTTTTCCCCGTTATATACGGGAATTACAGCAGCCGACTTCATGAACTAGAGTATAAAGCAAAAATATATAAACTTTGAGCTTTTTTCCACAGGAAGTAAAGGTATGGCAATCGAAAAATATTAAAAATACTAAGTTACCAATGCAAAGTAATAGACATAGAAGACTTGAGTAGGAGGTGGGAAAACTCTATTAAAAATAGGGTTTGCCTCAAGTCTTCCATGTCCGTAAAGATTATGTGTGTTTTAACAACAACAAGGAATTTTGGGGAGGTATTACGGCTGGAACATCAGCATCTCCTTTCAGAACCACAACGCTTATAAATATAGCTATCCATAGCTTTTGTTTTCGGGAGATAATTATGAAGATGCCAAGAGAGAGAAGAACCTACTGCCCGACTTGCAAGAAGCATATGGTTCATGAAGTTCTCAGGGTGAAGAAGAGGAAGGCGAGCGAATTAAGAGCAGGACAGCGCCAGTTTAGGAGAATCCTGAAGGGATATGGGAGCTTTCCGAGGGCGCTACCTTCTGGCTCAAAACCTACGAAGAAAACCAACCTAATACTGAGATGCAAGACCTGCAAAAAGGCGCACAGCGTAGAAGGTTTCAGAATTAAAATTCTTGAGATAGAGGAGGCTTAATCATGGAGTTGATTCCCCAGCCGAAAAGCAGGTTTTTGCGGGTCAAGTGCTTGGACTGCGGCAACGAGCAGGTTATATTCGGCTCCGCTTCTACGAGCATAAATTGCCTGGTATGCGGAAAAACTATTGCAAAGCCCAGAGGGGGAAAAGCTAACATATTGACTAAGATTATAGCGGTACTGGAATAGGGGCGATATTTTGGTTAAAAAGAGGCAGACTCTGCCGAGCGAAAACGAGCTGGTTATCTGCACGATAACCAAGGTATTCTCTCACGGAGCCTTTGCGAGTCTGGACGAATACGAAGGAAAAGCAGGATTCATACACATATCGGAGATAGCTTCAACCTGGATTAAGAACATTCGGGACTTCGTAAGGGAAGGTCAGAAAACTGTTGCAAAAGTGCTGAGCGTTGATGTGCAGAAAGAGCACGTTGACATATCGACTAGAAGAGTAGGCGACGCCCAGAAAAAGACCAAGATGCAGGAATGGAAGAGGGCGCAGAAAGCTGAAAAGCTTCTGGAGATTGCTGCGAAAAAAGTAAATAAGAGTCTGGACGATGCGTACAGCGAAGTGGGCTTCAAGCTGGAAGAAAAGTACGGAGAGATATATGCTGCGCTGGAAGAAATCACTACCTTCGGTAGAGAGGCATTCTCAGGGCTGTCTGTGCCCGAATACTGGATTGAGCCGGTCACAGAGATTGCGAGAGAAAATGTTGTACTGCCGCTGGTGAATATAACAGGCTACCTTGATTTAACATCGCTTGCACCGAATGGAATTGAAATTATAAAGGAAGTGCTGATAAGCGCAAGGAACGAGAAGTTCGGCGAGGACGTTAAGCTGGACATAAGATACGTGGGCTCTCCGAGATACAGAATTAACGTAACTGCCCCGGACTACAAGGCTGCCGAGGAATCGCTGAAGAAATGCGCAGAAAAAGCTATCGCAGTTATTGAGGAAAAAGGTGGAAGTGGTAAATTTCTGAGAGATGTTAAGGAAGAGAAATGAAGATGAGATACTGCAAGAGCTGCGGGAGCTACACCCTCGAAGAGAGATGCAAGAAGTGCAGTGCAGAAACCATAACGCCTCACCCGCCCAGGTTCTCGCCACAAGACCCTTACGGGAAGTACAGAAGAAAGCTGAAGATGGAAATCTGGAGGAAAATGGATGAACTTTGATTTAAGAGTAACTCAAAAGCCTGAAGTGCGCAATCCTGTCCTGGTTGAAGGTCTCCCTGGGATTGGACATGTTGGTAGAATTGCAGCCAAACATTTGTGCGCCGAGCTCAAAGCAAAAAAATTTGCGAGCATGTACTCTGATTCCCTTCCTCCGCAGATACTGATAAAGAGGAGCGGAATGATTCTGAACATGAAAAACGAGTTCTACTACTGGAAAGCTGGCAGTGAAAAACAGAGAGATATAATTTTTGTTATAGGAAATACACAGAGTGCAACCCCTGAAGGTCAGCATGGTCTTACTGAAAAAATTCTAGACGTTGCGGCTGAATATAAGGTGAGCATGCTCTATACTCTGGGAGGTCTCGGAGTAGGAAGGCTCATAGAAAAACCAAGAGTGTTTGGAGCTGTAACGCACAAAAAATTCATTCCAGAATTGGAAAAACTGGGCGTTGTGATTCGAAGAGATAGCACTGGGCAGATAATTGGAGTTTCTGGACTGCTGCTCGGGCTTGGAAAGCTGCGTGGCATGGAAGGCATCTGCCTGATGGGCGAGACTTCTGGGTACTACCTGGACCCGAATTCAGCAAGAGCGGTCTTGGGAGTTCTCACCAAGCTGCTGAACGTAGAAGTCGACATGAGCAAACTCACAAAAAGAGCCAAAGACGCCGAGAAAAAGGTAGCAGAAGCGCAGAGAATGGAGCGCAAAATGATGGAAGATTTGGGAGTAATCCAGAGAGAGCCCTCAGAAGACCAGATGAGATACATTGGATAATTTTGTTTTTCTCGTTCGGTGCATTCGTTCTGCAAGAACGAGAGCACGAGCGATGCTCATGCCCTCGCTCCTTCAGAGCGAGTGCTGCAAGTATTCACACCTCACTTCGAAAAACTTTCCTGGTACTTCTTTTTCAAAGAAGTAGAAAGGTCTATCACCCCAAAAAGAAAACAATTAATTTATCGAAGGTGAACTCAAGTTCTTATAGATTTAAAACTTTTGTTTGCCTCTTCCAACATACTAGGCTCTGAAGCTTTGCACAGAGTTAGAAAGTCTTGCCTGCAATGGTCGGCTGCTGCTTGAACGAGCCTTATCATCTCCTCATTTTTTGGATAGGCTGTTCGCAACAGCGTTAAAGCTGCTCCAAGCACAACACCGCCGCCGACTACGACTTTGCCGCAAAAACCTCAAATTTCTAAATTTATCATAGAAGCTTATGCAAATCTAAAGCCTGTATATGAGGGCGAGATAAGCATAATCGGCAATCGAACTATAGGAGAATATCTGGCGGAACGCGGCGTATTGTTTAACAGCACTTGAATATCAGTACATTGCGCAGGCGTAAACAATGAACCAAGTGCAGAGTTCGAGAAGTATGTTCCGAAAAATAATGATAAGCTCTTGATTTGGTTCGCTACTAAGCAATAATATTTAAGTATTTCTGCGCCCGGAGTGCCTCGCCCCGAACGGAGAGCGCAGCGAAAACCTATTTATATGTTAATCCTTACACATAGATACGGTGTTTAAAAATGGAAATCAAAATACAGATTCCAAAGGGCGTACCTTCAGACCTCATAAAAAGCCGTGTGGAATCCCTCGTGAGGGGAGAGGTATCGAGATTCCAGCTTCTCGAAGAGATTATAAGCAGGATGGCGCTGGACGAGTCAGACATTCAAGAGTTCGAAAAAACGAGAGAAACCGTATGGAAAAAATCAAAGACGGCATCGTTGTAGATTCCAATGTTATTTTTCAGCGCTAATTTTTAAAGGCTCTACAAATCGGAAAATTCTTCAAAAGCCGCTTCTTTTTGTAGCCCCGGAATACAGATTTGCAGTTGATACAATACTCTCGAATATTATTTTTATTCCAGACGAATCTTACAAGTCATTCATGAAAGAAGCCGTCGAACTTATGAAAAATATTGACGAGAAAGACTCGCCTTTCATTGCAGTTGCGATGGTACTTAATTTGCCCGTGTGGAGCAATGATAAAGCTTTGAAAAAGCAAAAGCGAGTACCGATTTATTCAACGGATGAAATTCTTAAGTTTATTAAGGGAAGGGGTATATGAGATGAAAAAGGCGTCATTACTGAAGAAGTTCAGAGAACTTGAACCTTAAACACTAAATCCATCCCTTTTCTTTCATTTGCTTTATTAATTCCGTAAAGGCATCTTTATCCATGCAAACGTTGAATTGGCCCCAACGCCATTTTTTATCTGGGGACTTGACCCAATACATGAAGCGAAATTGTTCACGACCCTTCTTATAACGAAGTTTTTCCGCTCCCTTTAAATATCCACGACCTTCTGGAATAAGCAAAACATCCTCTGCTTGCCCCATATTGACGATTTTACCTTTATATCTAAACGCGAAGGCCCTAGGATACTTACTCTTAATTTGAGCAATTTCCTTTTCCATCACCCTCAACACCTCCTTCAACCGATAGACCTATTATCATCAAAGTATATTAAATCTACTCAAAACATACTCCTTAACTTAACAGAACCCATAAAAGGAAAGTATTAAGTATTTTTTCGTTGATTGTAACACATGCTCATAGACTGCGATTTTCACATACACAGCAAGTACTCCGGGGCGACTTCCGAGCAGATGAATTTCGAGACGATTTCCGAGCAGGCGCCATTGAAGGGTTTGAGCGTCGTTGGTACCGGGGATGCGCTGCACCATGCATGGCTGAAGGAAATAAAATCTTTGAATCCTTTTTCTGATGGAATTTACGAAAAGCGCAACTGCAAGTTCGTGATTACAACAGAGGTAGAGGATGCCCGCCGGGTGCACCACCTGATTTTCCTGCCCGAGATAAGCTCTGCTGAATCCTTGAGAGAAACTCTTAAAAAATTTTCTATAGATATTGACAGAGACGGCAGGCCGCATCTAAGGCTGAGCGGTGAGGAGCTCGTTGATTACGTGGACGAAGTCGGGGGATTAATCGGACCTGCGCATGCATTCGTCCCATGGACGAGCATATACAAGGAGTACAGCAGCATTAAAGAGTGCTACGGCGATAATACGAAAAAGATAAAATTTCTGGAGCTTGGTTTAAGCGCAGACACTTACCTGGCTGACTGCATACAAGAGCTGCGGGAGCTGACCTTTCTGTCAAACTCGGACGCTCATTCCCCTTGGCCGCACAGGCTCGGCAGGGAGTTCAACAGGCTTCTGGTAAAAGAGCTGACTTTTGGAGATATAAGAAGAGCGATTGAGAGAAACGAGAATAAGGTAGTCTTAAACGTCGGACTTGACCCTCGGCTTGGAAAGTACCACTCGACAGCGTGCATAAAGTGCTTCAGGCGTTACGAATTGGAGGAAGCGACAAAGCTAAAGTGGCGCTGTATGGAGTGCGGCGGCATTCTGAAGAAAGGAGTCAGGAACAGAATCAAAGAGCTGAGCAGCTACGCTACGCCAAAGCACCCGGAGCACCGCCCAAAGTACATACGAATCGCCCCCCTTGCGGAAATACTCTGCCTTGCCTTGAAGGTTAAGAACATTTATTCGCCAGAAATTCAGGAGAACTGGAAGAAGCTCGTGAGCAGGTTTGGAAGCGAGATTTCAGTGCTTGTGGACGCCCCAATTGAAGACGTAAAAAAAGAGTCGAATGGAAAAGTTGCAGGGCTGATAATGGCTTTCAGAGAAGGAAAATTCGAAATCGTCGAGGGCGGGGGAGGTAAGTACGGAGAAATAGTTTTCAACAAGAAAAAAAATTACAAACGCAGTCAAGCCGTGCTGGATTCTTTTATTTGACGTAGGGGGTCAAACATGGACTACGAAGTCGTTATTGTGGGTGCAGGACCCGCAGGCTGTATGACCGCAAAGCGCCTTGCAGAGCTTGGAGTAGAAGTGCTGTGCAGAGAAACGACTTCTCAGAAATTTCGTTGAATTTGTTCAAAGCCTGTTGAACAAAAATTAGAGCTGGTCTTTTAGCAAATAATAACCTGCACTTTTTTGTCGGGCGACCCGCTTTGCAATGCCTTTGCCGGTCAATTCGTTCAGGGCATTCGCTACCTGTCCTTTTCCTATTCTCGTAGCCTTCATTATATCGTCTGCCGTCTTCAGGGAATCTTCTGAAGTTGCCCCAATCTTCTTCATAGCCTCAAATACTTTTTTTGCCAAATCCGAAACATCAGCCATATTGCCACCTAAACTCTATCAGAATTTTTTTATGGATATATAAATTTATCGTCAGAGCGGTTTCGATGAGCCTCTCCACATAGCTTCTTATCCCTCCGCTAATAACCTCGTGCTCCAGCTCCAGTGTTCTTGCTGCCCAAGGATACCAACTTGACAGCATCTCCGAGAGCATGGGAAAAATATTTATATAAAAAGTTGTCATTTTGAGTTATATAGAATTAAAATGTTACGGGTGGAGGTTGTTTATGGGGAGACTGAAGAAAATAGCAGAAACGGCAACTAAGGATATAGCAGCGTTTTTTGCACTTTTTATATTAATAGCGGGTCTGGCCGTCTTCACTGGCTGCATAGGCCCGGAACAGCCTACGGGTATGATGGGCATCCGTCCAGTTTCTGCAGACGCAGATGGCGACGGTTATCAGGCCGGTAAGAAAGCCGACTGCGACGATAGCAATCCAAACATCAACCCGGGCGTGATTGAAAATACCCGGGCATTGTGTATGGATGGGATAGACAATGATTGCGACAGGAAAATCGACGAGCGTGATGCGGACTGTAAGGAAATTCTGAATGCAGAGACCGAAGCAGGTGCGTGCGGGGATGGAATAGACAATGACTATGACGGCTACGTGGACTGCGTGGACTCTGACTGCTCAAGCGACCCTCTGTGCTCCTACTGCACATACGGCACTCCGGAAGCAAACTGCTCGGACGGAATGGACAACGACTGCGACGGGTACAAGGACTGCTATGACTGGGACTGCGATCTTGATCCTGTATGCAAAATACCGGTGGACCCGGTATGCGGGGACGGTAAATGCGAGGGGAGCGAAGACTGGCAGAACTGTCCGGCAGACTGCCCGGCGAATCCCAATCCAAGCCCTGCGGTCAGCGGCAGGCTGGAGATTCACCACATTGATATCGGGCAGGGAGACGCAACGGTACTGGTCAGCCCAAGTGGAAAGGTGGTGCTGTTTGACGCAGGCGAAAGCTACTGGAACAGCGGAAAAGACGCCCAGAGGATTTCCACATATATCCAAGTACTGACTGGCGGGAAGCATATTGACTACTTCATAAACTCCCACATGCACCTCGACCACATTGGCTATGGCGGCATCTGGAAGCTGGTAAACGGCTATGGATTCACGGTCGGAAAAAGCTATGTAAGGGACTACAATGAAGTCTTAGGAACGTACAGTGGAACATATGGAAAATTTGTCAACTGGACGACCCTCGACAGGGGAGATGCGCAGCTTAATCTGGAGCTGGTTAACTCCAGCAAAACGCCATTCACCATCGACCTGGGTGATGGGGTAACTATCGATGTTGTGTTGGTGAATGCAGAGGGTATCATCGCCCCAGGGGATTATAGCAGGGATGCGAGTCCGCCGTCGGAAAACGATTTCAGCATGGTAACGGTTGTGAGATACGGCAACTTTGATGAGCTGATTGCCGGAGACTTAAGCGGGGTAAACTATGAAAGTGGCTTTGGCTACCATTATACAGACATCGAGACAAGTGCCGGACCGCTGGTGGGGGATGTTGAGGTATACAGGGTCAACCACCACGGAAGCAGTCATTCAACAAATGCAGCATTCCTGAGCGCAATTGATCCCGAAGTGTCCGTCATCTCTGTGGGCAACGCCAACGCCTATGCGCACCCCAGAAACACCGTGGTCGATGCGCTGAAAGCGACAAGCGATGTATACATGACCCAGTACGGAGACAGGGATGGAAAGGACGGCGAGGACGACAGTATAAATTATACGGGCATAATTGTTGGAGGGGATATAGTCGTTATCGTAACCGATCCGAGCGGACCGGGCTATTTTGTTGAGAGCAACAGCTATGGAACCCAAATGCCGTCGGTATGCGGCAACGGCATTGTTGAAGGAACCGAGGAGTGCGACGACGGAAACACCGACAGCGGGGACGGATGCAGCTCTACCTGTAAAATCGAGGGAGCAAGTAAAGTCGTCATAAGCGAAATTGCATGGATGGGAACCACAACAAGCGCCTATGACGAGTGGATCGAGCTCTACAATGCAGGAAAGCTAGCACAGGATTTAACAGGATGGTCGCTCGTCGCAGCTGATGGAAGCCCCAGCATAACCCTGAGCGGCATTATCCCGGCAGGGGGATACCTGCTGCTCGAAAGAAGCGATGACGATTCGGTTCCGGAGATAACAGCAGACATAATCTACACAGGGGCTTTGAGTAACACGTTTGAAAAGCTCTTGTTAAAGAATTCAACTAACGCAGTTGTTGATGAAACACCCGACGGGACTTCTTGGGCAGCGGGAGACAGCGCAAGCAAGGCGACCATGTACAGGGTGGACCCCGGCAGCAGCACCTGGGCAACCAGCACTGCATCCTACAGCGGAGGTAAAGGCACTCCAAAAGCAGCTAACTAAAAAGGTAGACAGAACCTGATGCGCCTCCACCAAACCATTAGACAGTAATTATTTTCAACCGTCATTAAATAAATACGAAGCAGAGTAGTAATAACTCAGGCAGCTCAGAATAAAACCTTCAACCCCGTCAGGGTGGTTGTTAATATAACGCAACTCTTATTATCCACGGAGTTTAACATTTAGGCATGGTCGAAAGGGGGGTAGAAGAATCTTACAAAAAATTGCAGGAGGCGTACGAAGAGCTGAAGGAACTGGACAGAATGAAGAACGAGCTTATTTCGAATGTCTCGCACGAGCTTCGCACGCCTATAACAATTGCTAAAAATGCTATTGAGCTGGCGATGGACGAAGAGGTTGCGGAAGAGCGAAATAAATTTCTCGCAATGGGCAAGGGTGCGCTGGCTCGCCTCAATCTAATCGTCGGGGATTTGTTGGATATTGCGAAGTTCCAAAAAGGAATTTTCAAATTGGATGTCAGGAGTTTGGATTTGGAGCAGGCTATCAATTCCATAATCCCGGAGATAAAACCGCTTGCCTTAAGGAATGATATCGAAATTAAAATTTCAGCACAGCACTTGCCAAGGGTGAAGGCGGATGAAGATTCCATAAAGCATGTTTTCTTCAATCTTATAAGCAACGCAATAAAATTCAATAAAAAGGGAGGGCAGGTTTTCATCGAAGCTAGGCATAAGCCAGACCCGCTCAGACCGCTCGGGGAAGGCTTTGTGGAGGTCAGTATTGCAGACACCGGCATCGGCATTGCAAAAGAGCACTTGGGTAAGTTATTCACATCCTTCTACCAGGTAGACAGCAGCGCTGCAAGGGCATACCCCGGTACTGGAACGGGTCTAGCGGTAGTAAAAAGAATCATAGAAGCGCACGGCGGCAAGATTTGGGTTGAGAGCGAGGTCGGAAAGGGATGCAGATTTACATTTACCCTGCACGCAGAAGCACCAAAAGCTGAGAAAAAGTTATAGAATGATGGGTCTCGGCGGAAGGTCGAGGTAGCGTAGCGCACCGAGACCGACGCCGAGATATGGGCCCGCTGAGATTTGAACTCAGGACCTTCTCCGTGTCAGGGAGACGTCATAACCGCTAGACCACAGGCCCGTGTTCATATTAAACCTTTTTTTGCCACGACTCTGAGCCTAGCAGCGCTGGAAGCAACTTCACCGCTCTCGGTTTTTATCTGCACATCGACTATATAATCTCCGGGTACTGCGTCTCGAGTCAGAGTGGCATTGAAGACGATTATCCTGCTCTCTCCCGGCTTTAAAGTTAGGGTTGTCTTGTTGGGTTTGGAAACGCTCAGACCTTCGGTGCTTGCAGCATCGGCTGTGATTGTCTCTGCGGATTTGCCTATGTTTGTGATCCTAACTTCTAAACTTAGCGGCGGCTGCTCCTCCAGACTAATCTTGCTCGGTATTATTTCACTCTCCACTTTTATCTTCTGCTTGCTATCTCCGATTATCGGTGAGATGCAGCCTGAAATTAAAAGCAACAGAATAATAATTTTTTTCATGCGCATTCCTTATTGAAATCTGGATTTATAACCGTTGCGGTTGGGTCTCGGCACTCGTTCAGAATGAACTAAGGCATGAGCGTCACTCGTGCCATTCCGATAGGAAGATGGCACTACCGTTAGGTAGGCGCAAAACCATTCGGTCTTGCTCACGCAAGCGCCATCTTTCTCTCGAAATCTCGCTTCTACGAAGCGAATGCGACGAATGCTGAGAAATGGACTCGCCGGGAATTGAACCCGGGGCCCCCACATTGCGAATGTGGTGCTCTACCGGCTGAGCTACGAGCCCTCGTTCGCTCCGACCTTACCAGCCCATAAATTTACCTTCGGTAAAAATTCCAGATGTTGAAAAGTTTTATATCTATACTGTTATTTTATTCTATAGGGCCCGTGGCGCAGCTTGGTTAGCGCGTTCGGCTGATAACCGAAAGGTCAAGGGTTCGAATCCCTTCGGGCCCATAGCCCCTATAGCCCTTTTTGGAAAAAGTGCTATCATCCCAAAAACCCGAGAGCAACGTCAATGGTTTTCCCCGAGGGCTTTTGCGAAGCAAAAGGGCTCCCCTATAGCCCTTTCTTTAGGAAAGAAAGTGCTATCATCCCAAAGAAAATAGATTAGAATATAAGTCAGTAATAGTGGTATTGAAGCGATAGCGGAAATACCACAATATAATGGTCAACCTTTTAGAAGGTTGCCGGGGTAACTCAGCTTGGTTAGAGTGCCACGCTCATAGGGTCAAACTTTTGGGAAAAGTTTGATCAAAACTTGCCCGTCTACCTGGGAAACGTGGAAGTCGCGGGTTCGAAGCCCGTCCCCGGCATAACTCTTTCTTTCTCCTCTCTGCTTGCAAAAGTTCACAAAGCCGTCATTTAAACGAGTTTGAAATGGCTTGAGGACGGTAATTATGTATTGCCCTTATAATGAAGAATGAAGATAAATGAATTTTTATCGAGGCGCTATGAGCTGGTTTTGCAGGTATGGTGTATGCTGGCAATTATTGGCCTAGTATTGCTCTTCTATATGTGGTTTGTTGGGGTTTAAGGTCTTTTAAAATGCACGCTAGAGATTTATAACGTCCATTGCTTTCTTCCACTTGTTGCCCTCTATCTGCATTACCCAAACCTTCTTTACCTCCGGGTTCTGCTTCGCAAGCGCAACTACTTCGTCCTTGCGATGCTCTCTGCCAGCTCAAGCTTATTCGTAGCCAAGCCTCTTAGAACCCCATGAACTCGGTTGTAAAACCCACGTAGCTGCAGGACTCGCACCTCTTCTCGGATAGTGAGATAACCTCAATTTCCTCGCTTTTACACTTAGGGCAAATCAGCCCTTCATTATTCTTCCTCTGCGAAACCTCTTCTGTTGCATTCATGTTCTCTAAGGATATTTTAATTCTCTTTAGGGTTTATATAACTTTTGGGCTATGTTTATTCCTATGAATCTTAATCTTATCGCCAGAACTGGAGCTAAAGAAATTCTGATACAGCTGGAAAGTGGTCCTAAAAGATTTTCAGAATTCAGGGAGCTAAATAAAAGAACAATGCAAAAAAGACTTATAGAGTTAGAAGAGGCAGGATTGATTAGACGTGAGGTGATTACAGAGCGTCCTGTCAAGGTAATTTACAAGCTTACCAGAAAGGGCAACGAGATAATTCAAGACCTTAAAAGATTAGAAAGAAAGTTGAAATCACTTAAGTAAGGCTAAACTCCTAATGAAAGGGTAATTAGAAACTTGCTACATGCCATCAACCATCGGTTAGCTCGTAGAAAAATCTTATATTGCCTAAAGTAAATATATTACATAGGTTTACCTAAAAAGGTGGAAATATGGAGAAGGACGACTTCCTGCGTACCGAATACGAGCAGTGCAGATCTGCGATAGAAAATTTTGATAGAATTCTCACCGACCTCAGAATAAAAGGAATAACGCTGGTACTTGCCTTTGACGGAGTTGCTGCCCTAAGTGGGGGGAGAACGCTGGGTATAGCCGTTGGGGGTAAAGAAGTTGCTGCCGCTGTAGTAATTCAGCTTGTAACGTTGGCGCTTCTTTACCCAGTTTATCGCCTTGATACAATGTACACGGAATTTTTAGTAACTGCTGTAGATAGGGCAATTGCGATAGAAGAGCGCCTCAGCGAGCCAATTTCATTGGGGGGAAAAGAGTATCCGCCATTAACAAAGGCAATAACAAAAGCGTTTCGAAAGAAATTCAAGACAATTGCCAGCATTCATAGAAGAATCTATATCTTGCTGGGTATCCTATCTATTTTACTGGCCGCCTTTTACCTCATAGCAGGATAGTGAAAGAATGAAAGAGAAGAGGATATACCTCGCTGGTCCGCTTTTCTCTGAAGCAGAAAGAGCTTGGGCAAGGGATATCAAAAGAAAAATAGAGGAAGCAGCCAAAAATAAAAATGCCGAAGTTAAGGTAATTTGGCCTTACGAGCTAACCCCAGAGAAACGCATCAAAAAACTAAAAAGTAAAGCTAAGCTGGAAATTTTTAAGAAATGCGCTTCGCACCTTAAGGATTCAGATATTCTCGTCGCTGTATTGGATGGAACGCAGGTCGATGACGGTACTGCTTGGGAAATTGGATACTTCTATAAAAACAAAAAGCCAAAATCAAAAATATATGGAATCAGAACCGACTTCAGAAAAGCCGGCGAAACTAGATATTCGAAAGTAAATTCAATGATCGAAGTTTCGTGCGATGAAATAGTGGATACTCCAAGGAAATTGATAGAAAGGATTAAAAAACTTCTCTATTAACTCTTTTCCTCCAAAATAATTATATGAAACGCCTGCATATTCATGTTCATGTCAGACATGCACAAGCTACTTGGGCTGAGCAAGCAGGATTATCAAAAAATGCTGGAGAGGAAGTACCTCAAGTCTTTCGAGTATCAGGGGATGCGCTATTACTGCCTTTCAAAAGATTTCAGGCATTTGGAGAGGGGAACGAGTATAATCAACGGCGAAGTAATCAGGGGCTTTCCGAAAATCAGACGTGCACTTTACCTAGCACCTGCTTTATCTAGGCACTTCTCAGGCAGGGTAGCGGTTGAAGAGAAAATGAACGGATACAATGTGCGCATCGCAAGAGCTGGAAAGGATATATTCGCCCTGACCAGGGGAGGATTCATATGCCCATTCTCGACGATGAAAGTGCAGGAGATGCGCTTTGAAAAATTCTTCAAAGATAACCTGGAACTTGTGCTGTGCGGCGAGATTTTTGGACCCGAGAATCCCTACCAGCCTGAGCAGTATCCTGTAGAGAGCGTCGGGTTTTGCGTATTCGATATTCGGAGAAAAGGAACCGGAGAATCTCTGCCTGTGCTTGAAAGGAGGAAGCTCGCCGAGAAGTACGAGCTACCGCAAGTTAAATTGTTCGGGATTTTTTCCATAGAGGAAGCGAAAAGCAGAATCCCTGAAATAATAAAGGGAATTGGAAGAGAGGGCAGGGAAGGGATTGTAATAAAAGCACTTGACATGAAAAAGCAGATGAAGTACACATGCTCAGAGAGCACCTGCGCAGACTTGAGCTTTGCTTTCAAATTTTTGTTCGAGTATGGAAGAGACTTCATATTCAGGAGAATAATCAGAGAAGGCTTTCAGGCGGTTGAGTGGCGGGAAGACGAGAAAGCGCTGGAGGAGCGGGCGCACCGGCTGGGCAGTGCGCTTCTTCTTCCGATGGTAGAGACGATAGACTCGGTAAATGGCGGGGTAGAAGTTAGAGAGAATTTTAGGATTCGTGTTAAGAGCATGGAAGAGGTATATGCGCTCATTGAATACCTGAGGAGAATGAGGATAAGGGTTGTGCTCACGGACGTTGAAGAAAAAGGCAGGGAAAAAATCGCAAGCTTCTACAGAGTGCACAGGGCAACGAATGACAAAATTAAAGCATACTTGGAAGGAGAGTTCTGCAGGGAGTAGCTATTTCGTTTTCAGATACTCCTCTATCAGGCTTGGAAATGCCTTTGCTTCTACATAGCGCAGCCCAAACTCTTCTGCCCACCTCATTATCCCCTCGTCCGCAGTAACCACGCCTGCCTGCAGCTCCTTTGCCAGAATCAGCATATCCAAATCCTCTTTGCTGTCCAGTATCCCCTGCCTCAGGGCTATTCGATATTTGCTGCGCAGCTCAGAAATAACGTTGTCCAGCTCGCTCCTGAAGTTCTCGCCTTTTTTTTGGTCCGCCTTCTCAGCTTTGTGCACAGCTTTTTCTGCAACCCTCAAACCCTTATCTATTCTGCCTCTCAAATCAGAGATAAAGCTGTACAGCATATCGCTCGGTATCGCAACCTCGTGCCTCGATGGATTCTTCTTCACTATCCAGGTATCTATCTTGGTGAAAATTTCTTCAGGGCAGCTCTTGGCGTGCAGGCTCCTGCTCAGCTCTCTTACTATGCTCGGGGGCATGTAGCAGCTGATGTTAAGCTTCAGCCTTGCCTTTGAGATTAAATCCAGCAGGCGATTGGCAGCATCTATTACGCTTTCATTCCCCCTTCTGACATCATTTGACAAAAAGGCTGAAGTATCCAGAACAAACCTTTGCCTCAGCAGTTTCATGCTATTATCTCAGCATTATAACTGAAAAAGGTTGTGGTTAGCAAAAAGTTCATATTTCTAAACGTAGAAGCTCCGATGATAATCGGCAGCGAAACTCTCGTTCCACTTGCGCAAGCAAGCTTGTCCTTGCGGACAATTGAACGAATGCTCCGGTAGTGTAGACCGGTCAATCATGTGAGACTCTCACAGCCCCAGGGTTAGGGAACTCTCACGACACGGGTTCAAATCCCGTCCGGAGCATTTCTCAGCACTTCGCTCGCAGGCTTTTCGTATGAGCAGATACGAATGCTCGCTTGCGCCGAGACCCAAAAAAACTATGTGCTATCGGAGTGAAATAGCACGACGTATGATAGCCAGCCTTTCAGAAGGCTGGTTCTGAAATCCCGTCCGGAGCATAACCCTTTTTCTTGTAAGAAAAAGGTCTATCACACTACTTCTTAAAAGAAGTAGCAAGAATGGTTCTCAAAGGCAGAGCCTTTGAACCAAAAGGAACAGATACGAGATATATAAAAAAATGCATGTGAAGAGAAATTGAGCAATGGAGCGATTTAAATGTTAGAAGGGATAATCAGTAAACTGGAGGAGAAAGTTATGGAGAGTATTATCCAGCTTATACCGAAAATCGGCATTATACTTGTAACTTTAATTGCGGGAGTAATCGCAGCAAAGCTTACAAGAAAAATCGTGCTGACGTATGGGTAGAGGGCAGCAAAGAAAATAGGAATCGAGCTGGACGAAAAAGTCGTAGAGTACTCTGCAAAAAGCATTCGATACATAATCTATGCTTTTGTCCTGATAGTAATATCTATGCAGCTCGGTCTGGAAGCAATGCCGATAATCATCGCCGTGCTGATACTCCTCCTCATAAAGCCAGCGGTGGAAATAGTTAAAGTAGTATATCAAAAGCTTGGAATAAAGCTTCTGAAGGAAGTGACGAGAGAGGCTGGCATTGCTCTTGAAGACCGCATATACGAGCAGTCTTTCAACATGGTTAAAATACTGATCTACGGAATAGCGATTATCCTGGCAGGAAAGCAGCTCGGCTTGGACATGGTTCCCATAATATCTGCAGGTTTGATAGTATTTTTTGCCAAGCCACTCTCTGAGATAGCTATCGTTTTCATGCGGAAAGCAGAGGAGGAAATTGTCAAGAGGAGAGGGATAGAGGTCAAGGCATTCTTTCCGATACTGTACAAGGTTGCGCAGTACTCCATATACGTATTTGCGGTAATCCTTGCCGTAGGCCGCCTTGGTTTCGACGTCATGCCCTTCGTAGCCGGTTTAGGAGTTGTAGGACTGGCTCTCGGATTGGCCGCAAAAGACACGATATCAAACATTATAGCAGGAGTTTTCCTTATAATAGATAAGCCGTTTGTGATAGGCGACAGAATAGAGCTGTGGTCTGCTCCGAAAGGAGGTGCCACGTGGGGCGACGTCGTTGACATAGGTCTCCGAAGCACGAAGATAAGGACTCCGGACAACGTGATACTCATAATACCAAACTCTGCGATTTACACGAGAGACATAATCAACTACACAACAGGGACTCCTGAAATCAGGGTGAGTATTCCCGTAGGAATTTCCTACGAATCTGACCTGAGCAAAGCCGAGAAAATACTCAAGGAAGCAGCAGGCAGCACGAGCGGCGTAAAGGAATCAAGCGTCATAGTAAAGGACTTTGGAGAATCCTCCATAGACCTTGAACTCAGGGCGCTGATAGAAGATGCGAGAAACAAAGGGAAGATTTCATCAGAGATAAGAAAGGCGATAAAGAGGGAGTTTGATAAAGAAGGTATAGAGATTCCATATCCAAGGAGGGTGCTAATCGAGAAAAGGTGATGTGCTCCGGAATGAAGATTTTTGGAGCAGCATATTCGCTGCGAAGGTTCAGAGTTTTTCGCAGGGTTCATGGTAGCTACCTATAATTTCATTAGGAGTTCGACCGTTTTTTGAGGAGAACCCAAGTTGAACTTTGCCTTGCTGCCACCCAATCCTACTTTTATGGAATAAGCATTGCTGGGAAGCGCACCAAACAAGTCTTCGTCCGTGGTGTCGTCGCCTGCCCCTAAAATAAAATCCCAGCTTTCCCTTGAAATCCAGCTCAAGGCAACTTTGCCCTTGTTTGCACCCGTGGGTCGAATCTCAATCACCTTATCTCCAGATAAAATACTCACATCCATGTTTGCCGTGAGATGGGTCAGTTCAAGGTTTAGCTCATTTGCAGTTATCGTAGAGAGAAGCGGGTCTGACTTGCGGTAATGCCAGGCTATGGAGAAATCCTTATCTTCAATAAAAGAACCGGGGCATCTATCGGTATACAACTCGAGTATAGGCCTAATCTTATCTTTCCAATCCGATGAAGATACCTCGCTTTTCCATTCGGAAGCATGCTCCTTGACCCAAATTCCGTGCTCAGCAACAAGATTAATCCGCAATTTTCCAAACCAATTATAAAGAGTCCCTTTATCTCGACCGCTTACAAGAACAACGGTATTCTCGTTGCAAAGGCGATTCAGCAGGCTTAATAGCTCTCCGGAAGGCGCGGCCTCCTCAGGCTCCTCGGTAAAGGGCACAAGCGTGCCGTCGTAATCCAGAAATAAGAGACGATGCTTTGCACGTTTATAGCGCTCTATTAATTCACTCTCGGTTTCGCCGCTCATCACATTCATTGCAAAGGCATGCTGGCATTGCTTCACCTCGCTCAAGTTGCTCAGGAAATCTTCAGCCCAGCGGCGGGCATCGTAGTTTTTCAGACGCTTTCTCATGGCTCTAATGCGTTTCCGCTGCTCTTCCAATGGCATATTCAGTGCTTTCGAGAGCAAATCGGCAAAACCATTTTTATCTCTAGGATTCACGATAACCGCTTCAACGAGCTCTTTTGAAACGCCTGCAAATTCGCTTACCACAAGCACTCCGGTTTCCTCCCCTCTTGTCGCAACATACTCTTTCGCCATGAGATTCAAACCGTCGCGCAGGGAAGGAAAAACAGCAGCGTCGGCTATGGAGTACAAATCCATCAGCTGGTCGAAGGAGAAAGTTCGATAGAAATACCAGATGGGATTCCAATCTACCCTGCCGAAGCGTCCGTTAATTCTCCCTACCTTTTCATCGATGTCCTTCTTCAACGAGCGATACTCTTCTACATGAATGCGCGAAGGTGCAACGCCCAATATCAGGGATACCTCCCCCTGCTCATTGGGATACTTTTCGAGGAACAGCTCAAAGGCATCTAATAATTCTGGGATTCCTTTGGTGTAGTCAAGACGTGCGATAGACAATATTATCTTTTTATCCCCGTATTTTTCCCGCAGCTCTTTTGCCAGTTGTTTTTTCTCTTTGCTTACTTTATCAAATCTCTCAAAATCTATCCCCATCGGAAAGGCACCAACGTGAACAATGCGATTCTTAAAAATAATTTCGCCTAATTTGTTGTCTATGCCAAAGAGCCCGAGCACAGGGTTAAGGAAGTTTCTCGCATAGCCGTAGGTATGGAAGCCTATTAAATCAGCGTGCAAAAGAGCTTCGAGCACTTCTCTGTCCCAGGGCAGCAGGCTAAAAATCTCAAGCGGTGGAAAAGGTACGTGGAAGAAGAAGCCTATGGTTGCGTCTGGAAGACGTTCTCTAAGATATTTGGGGAGGAGCATTAGATGGTAATCGTGTATCCAGATAGTATCCGTTGCCCGCGCCACTTCCAGAACTCTGTCGCAAAATAAGCGATTTACTTTCTTATAAGCCTCCCATTCGAAAGTTTTAAACTTGGTAATCAGCGGAAAAGAGTGAAAAAGCGGCCAGAAGGTATTGTTGCAGATGCCATAATAGAATTTTTCTACCTCCTCCTGATTCAGGAAAACAGGATGGCAGCGGTGTTCCTGCAGCAGTTCTTTTTCAATTTGAGCATCGCCCTGGAAAACTGCACCTGGCCAACCTATCCAGATACTTTCCCCTCTTTCATGGATTGGTTTCAAAACAGTGGCTAAGCCGCCTATGCTTCGATGAAAAAGCAGTCTGCCCTTTTTCTTCTCAACTGTTACGGGTAGTCGGTTGGCTATAATTAGCGTCCTTTGGGTCATGTATCGTCAGCACCTCTTCTTCTTTGCAGCCTTTTTCCTAGCAGTTTTCTTCTTCGCCACCATTCATTCACCTCCTCGGCTTTTCTCTTGGGGGTAATACAGCACCCTCGCCGGGAAGGAAATCTCGATTCCCTCCTCGCGGTAGCGCTTGTGCAGTTTTTTTACGAATTCATGAACCAACAGGTACTGGTCCACGAACTTTTCCACGCGAAGGATTATTGAGAAGTTTATATTGGATTCGCCAAAGGTGTGGTACCTTATGAAAGGCTCGAAATTTTTAACAGCCCCTGGAACCGTTTTCTGCATCTCTCTTGCGACCTCTACTGTAACCCTTTCAACTTTCTCCAAACCAGAATCGTAGCTCACGCCACACTGGAGCACCACTGCCATCTCCTCCTCAGGTAGATAGTAATTGATTATCCTGCTTTGAGCAAGTCTTGCATTCGGCACTACCACGATGTTGTTGGGCAGGGTTTTTATTCTCGTGCTGCGCCAGCCGATCTCCTCCACATATCCTTTATCCCCTGTATCCAACTCTATGTAATCACCTATCCTTATG
>JBDRDL010000064.1:0-4911 GCA_043820925.1 Methanobacteriota archaeon
CCTACTCCTTCGCCGCCCCTGATTACCACGCCGCATTTGGTTTTCCTTACCCTGGCACAAATTTTCGCTCCGTGCGTAACGTCAGGGTCATCGCCCGCATCTTTTACAACGCAGCACTGTGCATAATTTTTATCTAACCTTGCGTCAACGATTTTCAGTACAATTTTTTCCCCTATCGGCAGAGTAACTTCTACTTCGTTTATTTTTCTCCCTGAGAATAGCATGGCAGCTGCTGCCTTCGCTGCTGCTGCAGCGCAGGTGCCGGTCGTATAACCCCTCCTCAAGATTTTTCCATTTTTTTGCACGTATTGCTCAAGCATGTTTATCAGCCAGCTTTATTAGCGCATTTACAACCGCAGCTGCAACTGTGCTTCCTCCCTTATTCCCCCTGACAACAATGCTCGGCAGAGCATAGCCCAAAATTTTCTCTTTCGCTTCTTTAGCTCCAACGAAGCCTACTGGCACGGCGACTACGAGCGAAGGTTTAATTCCTTCTTCAATTAACTTGCAGAGCTCAAAGAGTGCAGTCGGAGCATTGCCGACTGCAACGATGCTGCCCTGCAATTCGTGCTTGAAAAGGCGAAATGCAGAGCTTGCTCTCGTTTTACAAGAATTTTCAGCAGAGGTATAAACTTCCTCATAATCTATAAAACATTTCACTTCGCTGCCGTACTTTTTCAAAGCTCTGGAATTTATTCCTGCTTTTACCATGTTCACATCTGTAATGACATTTTTCCCTGACTTAAGCGCTTCGACTCCCCTTTTAACAGCATCCCTATTAAAAACGATTAACTCGGCAAATTCAAAATCTGCAGTTGCGTGTATTGCTCTCTTAATGACCTCCCTCTCAGGAAATGGAAAATTGCCCAACTCTTTCTCGATTATCTTAAAGCTCTGCAATTCCGCAAGGAAGCTGGCATGTACGCCATCTTCCTCACGGAAGTCTTCGATTTTCAATCCACTCCTTTTGTCAGGCTTCGTCGCTCCGCTCCTTGCCCGACACCTGACAAGCGTCGTGTCTTGACCCACTTGGGTCTCGGCACGAGAAACGCGAATCATGCCAATGTTCGAAGGTCTGAGCGTTTCGAAGTGCTGAGAATCGTGTCTTGACCCCTTGAGTACTTCTTTCACCCTGTCTAAAACGACATCTGCGAGGCGGTCGTCCGCTCCTATGTGTCTGGCATAGAGGATTTCCACGCCTTTCGGAATTTTTATTCTACTAAGAAGAATCGGAATATCTTCTGTAACATGCAAGCCGGGAAGTAAAAATAAGGGCACAATCACAATTTTTTTTATTCCCTTCTCAACCACGACATTAATCGTTTCTGTAATCGTCGGGTTCCAGTGCTTCATGTATCCTGCCTGCGCTTCAATTCCGGATTTTTCTCTAACCTTTCTTGCAACTTCCTCGTATATTCCCTTGCTCTGCTTAACCCTGCTGCCGTGACCCACGATTATTATAGCAGTTTTTTTGCGGTTTATATGAACCACTCTCTACGCCCTCCTGCTCAGAGTAAAATTTCCCAGATCTAAAGGTCTGGGCGTTCGCTCCTGGGAAATTTTAGTAACCAGGGAGCATTTTATATCTCTACTGTTCTTTCTATTATTCTCTTCTATTTTCTTTGCAGCGTGCTCAGCCATTCTTCCACTTGCAAAAACCAGCACATTCATGCCCCTCAATGCAGCAGCTATGCTGGCGTGAATTACATCTACGTCGTAGTGGCAGGTGAGATTAAGCTTTCCTACCGTTACCTTAGCAGCTGTGCCCATTGCCCCGATTCGCTCTGGTTTTTTCTCCTTCAATATACTCTGAAGCTGCGCCAGATTTATTGCACCTGAGCCACCCTCGCTTATACTCGGTATTTGAACAACATGAATTTTCCCAAAATGCGTTTTAACTGCACCGCCCAAGCTGAGCAGGAGTATGTCCTCACCTTTTTTTGCTGGATACAGGGTTTTTCCAAAGGCAGTTACACCAGGATGCTCCTGTGAAACAGCGAAGAGCATTCCCTCCTTTAAGACCAGTCCAACTTTTTCTTCTGCTTGGAAATTGGCATCTGCAATTGCGTATCGGACTGGGATTTTAGTTCCCAAGGCATCTGCAAAGTCCAGTGCAGAGATTGGGGGATTTATACGTGGGTTATTTTTAGGTGCGATGCCACGAGCCTCCATCTCCCTGTAAACTTGAACAATGGTCGGAACTTTAAGGCATGCCTTCTTCAGTAATTCTTCATCGCTGAAAAGTTCTTCCGGCGTGCCGCTGTACAAGATCTTCCCTTCGTGCATCACAAAAGCTCTTTCCGCCCACCCTGCCACGAGGTCCATGGAATGCGAAGATATTACGATGGTGGTCCCAAGCTCGGTGTTAAGCTCGTCCAGAATATTTACCACATCTTCAGAGCCTTTCGGGTCCAGATTTGACGTTGGTTCGTCCAGGATTAAAACCTCTGGCTCCATGGCAAGGATGCCTGCTATGGCAGCCCTCTTTTTCTCTCCACTGCTTAGAAAGTGGGGCACCCTGTCCTCAAAACCTTCCATTCCCACCAGCTTCAAAGCATGCTTAACCTGCCTTTCCACGTCGTCTCTCGGTAAGTCGAGGTTCATGGGACCAAAAGATACGTCCTGCCTTACAGTAGGTGCGAATAGCTGGTCATCCAGGTCCTGGAATACCATACCTACTTTTTTTCGAACGTCTCTCAGGGATTTTTCGTCATATTTAATAGGGTTTCTCTCGATTAACACCTGTCCTTTGGTGGGTTTCAAAATTCCATTAAAATGAAGAAAAAGAGTAGATTTCCCAGCACCGTTAGCACCGATAAAGGCGACTTTTCTGCCCTTTTCTATAGCCATATCTATCCCCCTCAATGCTCTGGTTCCGTCTGAATAGGTGTACTCAAGATTTTTTACTTCTATTATATCCATTTAAAATCCCTTGTTAGATATGTAATCGCAACGAAAATTCCCTCGAGGACAATTAATGCTGCCAGCTGCAATTTGGGAATGGGCTTATCTTCTTCAAGCAGCTCTATTTTTCCACTGTAGCACCTCGAATCCATGGCTACATAGAGTCTTTCTCCTCTCTCCCAGGCTTTTATAAAAAGATTGCTGGCGAGCAGCGAGAAAGAATCAATTGCGCTTTTAAAATTTAAGCATCCAAGTCTAATTTTCTGGGCATTGTGCATTCGAAGCGCCTCGTCGAAGAGCACGAAGATATATCTGTACATCATCATTGAAAGTTCGACTACAATATCTGGTACTTTCAGGAGCTTCAGGACAGAAAATAGCTCTATCATGGGCGTGGTAAAGGCAAGAAAGAATAGACATGAAGTTCCGCTCAGCACCCTGCTGACAAGCAGCAAACCTAAATTAAAGCCATCCCTGTATGCGGTCAGCTTATACCCAAATACATTGAACGATGCCCAGGTGATGGTTCCAAAAAAGAAAATCATTATGATAAATACGGGCAAGGTAAAAAATATCGGACCGGAAAACCACTTAAAGTAAAATTTTGCAGGAATTTTTGCTACTGATATTGTTAAAAAAGCCATAACGATAAAAATTATAAAGGGTGTTATGGGGGAGGCAGAAAAAACACTCAAAACTAGGGTAGAGATGGCAAATAATACCTTTAACTTCGTGTTCGCATTTCTCAAGTTGTTATGGTGCGCATAGTCATCTAAGAAAGAATACATATCACCCTGCTGCATTTTTACCTTTATAGTAGCCGATGAAGTACCCTATAGTAATCGCCCCAATTGCTGCCTGCAGGGTGAAAAGCAGGGACTCTATCTCTCCGCTTGGGGGCTCCCAGATGGGCTCAAACCAGGGTTTGTACTCCCCGCCAGTCAGTTCGCCTATAACTCCCTCTGCCTGGTCATCGGTACCCGACCACTTCTCTCCCTCGGCCAATACGATGGGCAGAAAGAGAGAGACCAAAAATATTGTCACAAGCTTGAATTTCATCGAGTATTGCCTCCTGCTGTAATTACTTTTAATTCTACAAGAATGTCGCTCCTGAGCTCTGCTATATACTTGAATATTATAACCGTAAGTATGCCCTCGATAACTGCAATGGGCACCTGAGTTATAGCGAAAACCGCAAGAAATGCCTTGAAACTTGCAAGGATGCCGCCTTGGGCGGCTGGAAATGAAAGAGCCAGCTGGAGCGAGGTTACAACATAGGTAATCCAATCAGCTATGGCTGCTGTTAAGAATACTGCTATTTTTTTATTTAAGCTGACCTTGTTTGTAAACTTCCAGAAAACCCAAGCTGCAAATGGAGCAATTACCCCCATGCTCGCAGTATTGGCCCCTAGTGTGGTAAGCCCTCCATGAGCCAGCAGAAGGGCTTGATAGAGAAGCGCAATGATTCCCAGAACTGCTGTAATGGCAGGTCCGAAAAGAATAATGCCGAGCCCGGTGCCTGTCGGATGAGAGCAGCTTCCTGTAACCGAGGGTATCTTAAGAGCTGACAGGACAAAAATAAAGGCGCCGGCCAGAGCCAGCAGGGGCTTCATCTTCGGATTTTCATTCACCAACTTCTTCATTCTCAGTAAACCCAGACCAACTATCGGCAGGGAAAAAGCAAACCATATCTCCCACCATGGATGGGGCAGGAATCCCTCTGCTATGTGCATACGTCAAGTTTTTTGGCGAGGCTTTAAATATTTGTTCATTTAACTAACAATTATTATCTATTAGGGTAACGATAGAAATGCTGTATTCCTAAGTAATACAAAAAAATTAAATAGTATTATCTATTAACAAAAGAACTGATGGAGAAAGTCGAGAGGTTCAGCATTTCAATCAGTCCAAAACTGCTTAAGAAGTTTGATGCAATTCTGAAAGAAAGGGGCTATGCAAATCGCTCAGAAGGAATAAGGGATTTGATACGCGACTATATCGTTGCCA
>JBDRDL010000065.1:0-7991 GCA_043820925.1 Methanobacteriota archaeon
ATAGGGAGATTGAAGTGGTCTCCTTTCTAGAGTTGAATGACAGATTCTTCTTTACGAGGAAGGATATAAAACACTTTTTTAAAAACAGTAACGAATTGAACGTCTACATCCATCGGCTGAAGAGAAAAGGCAGGATAGTCAGACTGAATAAAACCAAATACTATTTAATACCGATAAGAGCTTTTAGGGGGCATTGGTCAGAACACCCCTTTATAGTCGTTGATGAAATTTTCAACGGTAAAGATTACTATATCGGGGGGATGGCGGCTGCACATTATTGGGGTTTGATTGAACAAATACCAACGCAGGTTGAAGCATACTCAACAAAAAAACAGGGCAGGAAAAAAATATTTAACTTTACAATAGTCTTTAAGAGGGTTCGACCTGCAAGCATGAAAGATTTTGTCAAGCGAAAAATAAAAGAGCACTCTTTCTTTATAGCGTCAAAAAAGAAGGCTGAAGAATGGTTAAAATCAAGATAATCTCTGAGAATAAACTAAAATATTTGGCAGGGGAGAAGGGTTTCAATCTCATCTATTTAGAGAAGGATTATTTCCTCACACTGCTGCTTTGCTTCCTGAGCAACATTAAAGGGATTTATTTTAAAGGTGGTACTGCGTTAAACAAAATATTCTTGAACCACACAAGGCTAAGTGAAGACTTGGATTTTTCCTGTAAAGGGGGTATGTCTCACATCAAGGATCAGATTATCAGGGTGTTGGAGGATAACAAAAATATCTTTCCGAGATATGTGTTTGATAGCGATGCGTCTGATTTCTTCAGGCTGAAAATTTTTTACAGGAGTTTCTTTTCAAAGACAGACCATCTTACTTTAGATGTGAACAGAAAGGCGTCGGTTTTCCTTCAACCACAAAAACAAAGAATCCCACATTTTTATGGGAGTATTCCACAGTTTGAGATTGTCGCTATAAACCTTGACGAGCTTATAGCTGAGAAAATCAGAGCTCTGATTACGAGAAACCAGCCGAGGGACTACTTTGACGCCTACATGATTCTGGAAAAGGGGTATAAGATAAACCTTAAACTGGTCAGAAAGAAACTTGCGGATGTGAAACAAAAATTTGAGGTTGAAAGAATTTTTAAAAATGCTCAGAAGATCTACTCAAAGTGGGACATAGAGATAAGCCAATTGACGAACAAACCAGTAGAATTCATGACTGTAATAAAGAGATTGCAGAAGGAGTTCAAATATAAATCAAAGAGTCTTGCGCCAGGGTAGCGCTATGAAGAGAATTTTTCAAGTACAATTTCATAGATTTTTTTCCGCACGGTCTTTGTTTTCTGCACCACTCTTTTCTTCTCAACGTCCTGGTAGCTCGTCACAATCCTCTTCTTTTCTACGTCCTTAAGCCCCGTCTTGACTTCCGTCCAACTCCACTGCGCATTTATTATCTCCGCACCTATCGTCCCCCCAAACCATGCCATGTTCTCCATTACAAATACGTAGTTGTCCGCATGGTCGGGAACAAAAGAAAACTCAGCTTTTTTTATTTCTTTCATTGAAACGTAGGGCTTGTTGGCTTTGTTATCTTTCCAGGCATTGAAGTTCTTCTGGTCAAAAATGTAAAAGTTTATCTCACCGCCCGTAATTTCTACAATTCCTGTCACAACGTTCTGGGTCTTGCCTTCAGGGTCTATATAGGAAAAGACGTGCTTGTAGTCCCTTCTAGGTACTAACTCAGAATGCTTGCTGAACAGAATCGTGCTCTTCGGCTCTACAATTGTGTACGGCTCTTTTTCATAATAAGTTTCGACAGCTGTAACAGGCTCCTTTACTACATAGGTCTCTGTAACTTCGTAAGTTTCTTGGGTATTTACAGGAATTAGGAGAATCCCTATTAGGAATAGCACCCCGACAGCCAGAATAAGGGTCTTGCTAATCCTGCTCTTCGCAGCAGGTTCAACTCTTGCGGGCTTTCTCTCCCCAACACCAACTTTTTTCAGAGAGCTCTCGCACTTTTTGCAAAATACCTCGTCGTCTCCTATTTTGCTGCCGCACCTAGGACAGAATGGCATGCACTAACTATCGTTTTGGTGTATATTTAAAGTTTTGCAATTGCGTGAGCAAGTACATCGCCTTTGCGCCTACCTGACGGTATTCAAAAAGTTTGCAGCTCTCCGTTTATAATCATCTCAGAGATTTTGGTTATTTCTGAGAGGCGAATATCGACAATGCTCTCGCACCTCGACTTTGCTTTTTTAAAGTTGCCAGCGTTATTCATTAAAAGCTGAACGCTCGCAGCTTTGGGCTGGTCTATCGGAGCGCCTATCTGACTGAGCAGTTTTACATAAACTTCTTTCACGCCTTCGGTTGCTGCAGCAATGTCCTTCGCAATTTCAAGCGACAGGTGATTATACAGCTTGCCGACATGATTTATTGGATTTTTGCCTGCTGCTGCCTCCATTGACATGAATCTGTTGGTTGTAATCAGCCCGTTAACTCTATTGCCTCTGCCAACGCTGCCGTCGTCGCCCATCTCAGCAGAGGTTCCAATCACAGTTAGATAGACGGAACCTCTCTCATAGTCGTCTGCTGTATTTATCATGACTTCTACATGTCTATCAGTAATCTTATTTGCGAGCTTCAGGATTTCTTCCCTCATGTTTTCTTTTACGCTTCTGTAGTGGTCCAAATCAGGAATATACTTCGACACCATCGCATTTGCTATGGTCAGAGTAATGTTGTTATTCTCCCGCAGCCCCATGACTTTTAGGTCCTCTCCGCTCTCAAGAAACTTTTTCTTGAATTTTTCGGAGTTCATGAGCTTTTCTGTTTCCAGCACGAGCTTTTCTGTCTCGGAAAGAGGAGCGAAGGAAACTCCAAATGAGGTGTCGTTTGCCAGCGGTACCTCTAACTTGCGCTTGAATACGTCGATTAAGTCAGCAGAGCCCTGCCCGATTCGTGAATCTATAATGATGTCGTTATCCACGTCGAGGTTGCGCAGGGTTTTTCGCAGATATTCTTTCGCAGCGTGGATGGCAACCTTATTCACCGGCACTAATTCGTTTCCGACCATTGTGGTAGCTCTTCCAGAAAGCAGCACATAAATCGGATTTAAAATCCTCCCTCCTCCAAATACCGGAGAAGCACGTCCGCCTACAATTTCAACTTGGTCGGTGTTGTGGTGCAAAACAGCGCCGAAATTTTCTATATATTCTCTGCACAGAGCTCTGCTGACAGCGTCTGCAATTCCGTCTGCGAGAGTATCAGGATGCCCCAGACCTTTCCTCTCAGCGATTTCTATCTCCTGCTCCTCCACAGGAGTCCTCTTCACCTCCTCCACTACGATATTTCGCTTAACCATCTGAACATCTCTGTGCTCATTTATTTACAGCTATGCTTTTAATATTTTCGCAATCTCCAGTATATTTTCCTCTTTCATCTCCAGGATGTCGAGCTTTTTCAGCTCGACAACAGCGCCATTTTTAAGAAAGCGCTCATAGGTCGGGCAGGGAGTCAGCAGCGCTGCCCCGAATTCTGTTTTCAGACCTTTCTCCCTTGCTTTCAATACAAATTTTCTCGCATCCTCTCTAAGCTCAATTCCAACGCATATGCCACGCTTACCTCTGTGCACAATGTTGTTCAGTTCTTCTTTCAGAAGGGCAGCGGATTTTACCAGAACTTCTATTACCCTTCCCGCATTTTTCAGTTCTTCAACTATTCCAGCGCAGGCAATTGGGCTCATCTTGCATGCTTTAATTATGTCAGCAGCACTACCTAATATTTCTGGATTGTTCGTGGAAATAAATCCGCCGGTCAAAAGATTCAGGATTTTTGGCGCTCCAGTTGAGCAGACAATGACGTCTGCATGGCTGCCGTTTGCGAGTTTATTATCGCCGATTGCGCCAGAAGCGTCCTCCACAAGCAGAACTTCCTTCTCCCTGCACACCCTAAAAATCTCTCTGACATCCTGCTCTGCTATATACCCTGCGAAAGAAGTTATCAGCAGTGCCTTTGGTTTATGCTTCTCTATCGCAGCGGCTAAAACTTCAGGTTCTATTAATCCCATGTCTGTTTCGACTTCGCAGACTTCTAATCCAAGAAGCTTTGGATAGCTCTTAAAACCTTTCCATCCACCCTGGTCGGGAATCATCGCCCTGCCATTTATGCCCTTCAGTACCGCAAGGATTGCAGCGTTGCCGCTAGATACGAGTTTAACATACTTGTGTTTCGTTGCTTTAGAAATAGCTTGCGCCGCCTTCCGAGTTTCCTCGTGCCTAGAGGCGCAGCAGGCTTTAGTTCCAAGTTTCAGCGCTGCGGCGCTCATAGCTTTTCTCGCTTCCAGACATGGCTTTCTGTGCGGGAACATGATAAGAAGAGGATAACAGGAGATTTATATCTGTATCGAAAAATTTATAAGCAAAGCTCCTTCAAAAGACAGCGGTGACTGTGCTAAAGATGAAACTGATACTTTTAGGCGCCCCTGGTGCGGGAAAGGGCACCCAAGCCCAGAAACTGGTGAAGCACTTCAAAATACCCCAGATATCCACAGGAGACCTTCTAAGGGCTGCTGTGGCCAAGGGAACTGACCTTGGCAAGCATGCCAATGAATACATGACCGCCGGCAAGCTTGTCCCCGACGAGATTGTCATAGGTCTAATCCAGGAGCGGCTCAAAGAGGATGATTGCAAAAATGGTTTCATACTGGACGGATTTCCCAGGACCATAGCCCAGGCAGAGAAGCTCAAGGAGATCGCAGACATCGATGCCGTGGTTAACATAGATGTAGATACCTACATTCTGGTTGAGAGGCTCACCGGCCGCAGGACATGCAAAAACTGCAACACCGTGTTCCATATGGTTTTCAATCCTCCTAAAGAAGAGAGGGTCTGTGATGCTTGCGGAGGTGAACTCTATCAGAGAACCGATGACAACGAGAAAACTGTGAGAAACAGAGTAGAGACCTATAATGAGAACACAGCCCCCCTGATAGATTACTATAAAGATTCAGGGAAGCTTCAGAACGTAGACGGCCGGGGGGGCATCGACGGGATATTCCAGAACATCCTGAATGTCCTGGAGTGACCTTTTCTAATCCTTGCGTAATATTTCGCGGCCCTCATTGTCTCGGTCATGATTACAATACTTACTATCGCATCCGCCGAGTCGTCGAGAATGCTTGCTAGATATTCCCTCGTTTCGGCGCCTTTTCCTTACCATCTTGCTGCTTGTCCCCTGCCTTTAAATTACACATGCAAAAATAAATATCTCATGTCTTTCAAGTCAAACAGCTTCAAACCAGGTTCTTCTACTCTTTTCCTGAAGGATTTCGCAAATATGGCAAAGTATTCTTTCCTTTCCCCTTTGTTCCAATTCACGTGCTGCGATTTCTCTTTTAGCTCAGCGAAAATCCTTCCAGCGTCAACATCGTCCTGCCACTTGCACTCTGCGAACAGGATTTGCTTTGTTCGCTCATTCAGGGCAACTACATCTATCTCTTTATCCTTGTGCCACCACTTTCTTACATCGTCGAACTCGAAAGGAAACCTGAGACACCTCGCCCTTATTAAATCAAAGACCAGCTGCTCAAACATCAAGCCGTAGTACGGGTTGAGCTGGGACTTAATCCTGTTGAATACTTCCCTCACCAGACCTATCTCTAAATCCGATAAATTTGGATAAACGAACCTGAACCAAAAGTTGAAAAACGGGTCGCCGATAACGTAAACGCCTCTCTTTCTTTGACCCAGCGGCAGGACGTATTTCAAGAGGTGCGTTTCTTCGAGTACAGAAAGGTATTTCGAAAGGTTTCCCTTCTCTATTCCAGTGACCGAAGACAGCTCCCCCTGTGAATTGTAACCGAGCGATAAATATTTTAAAATCAGCGTATAGGTCTTTGGCTCCCTGAACTCCTCTTTCAGCAGAATTTTAGGCTCGCTGTAAAGAATTTCGCCCTTCTTCAAAATATTTCCCCTTATGTTTTCTTCGACTGAAAGTTTTGGTTTTACCTGCGAAAGGTAAAACGGCGTTCCGCCGAGCACAGACCATAGTTTCACACAATCTTCCATGGAAAAACCATAAAACATCTTCGCCACGTCCGTGAATGTGAACGGCTCAACTTTCCAGTCTCCGGTTCTCCTCCCATATAGCGGGCTCTTGCTGCCCAAAACTTCTGTCTCCATCATTCCTACGCTGGAGCCGCTCAATATCAGAAATACTCTCTTGTCCCTGAGCAGCTCATCCCACATTTTTTGAAAAACCGAGGTTATTCCCCTGTCCAGCTCGATTAGATAGGGGAACTCGTCGAATACTATTATCAATTTTTCGTTTTTAATTTCCTCAATCAAATACTTCATCAGGTCAAAGAATGAGCTGGTTTCCAGCTTCAGAAAATATTCCTTGCCTGTGAACTCGTAAAACTTTCTTTTAAGCTCCTTGGAGTTTTCGGACAGGCTGTCTCTCGTGCACAAAAAGTACAGTGCCTTCTTTTTCTGAATGAACCTCTTTATCAGCTCCGTCTTTCCAACCCTTCTTCTGCCGTATAGGATTATCATCTGCGCTGAGCTTTCCGCATATTTTCTCTCCAAAAACTCCAGCTCAGCATTTCTGTTTACGAATTGTTGTATCACAATTATTATACTTTACATACAACTATTTAAATTTTGTCCTTGCTCGATTTATTGCAGTAACGTGACCTCACTTAGCCTCGCTTACAGGCAGCGTGAAGCAGAATTTGCTCCCTTTACCAACCTCGCTCTCGGCCCAGATTCTGCCTCCATGCGCCTTCACGATTTCCTTCACAACCGCCAAGCCTAAGCCGGTGCCTCCATACGCACGGGCAGGAGAAGCGTCGGCCTGGTAAAACACGTCAAAAACTTTTGGCAAGTGCTCTTTGGCAATCCCTGTTCCAGTATCGCTAACACTCACCTCTGCGAACTTTCCTTTTTGCTTAGCTTCGATTAAAACCTTGCCGCCCTTTTTGTTGAACTTTATCGCATTGTCTATTAAATTCGCAAGCACATGGCGCAGCTCCTTGAAGTCAGCCTTCACTCGCAGGCTTTCAGGAAGAGAGGTTTTTATTTTTATCTCGTTCTTCATAGCGATTGGAAGCATTTCCTGCACGACCACTTCAATCGCCTGCCTCAAGTCAATGCCCTCAAATTTTAATTTTAGTGTACCTCTCTCAAGCTTCTCAATGTCTATCAGGTCCCTGACTGCCCTGTCCTGCTTGAGCAGTGCATTCCTTCCCATCACAAGCAGCTCGTTTCTTTTCTCCATGTTCTCTTCGTCCATTGCTAATTCGACTGCGCTCTTCGCAATCGTTATCGGCGTTCTGAGCTCGTGCGACACGTTGGATATGATGTCCCTCCTGAACTGGTCGAGAGTTTTCAGCTCACCGTATGCTTTTTGGACTTCATTACGAGATTCTGTTACTTCTTCATACAGTCTGGCATTCTCGATGGCAACGGCTGCTTGATTTGCAAAAGAAAACAATAAATCTACTTTGGTTTTATCAAAGGCATTAGGTTGCGCAGAATAAGTTGCAAGCACGCCTATAACCGAGTCTTTGTAGAGCAGGGGGACAGAAACAGTAGAGCGAATCCCTCTCTTGGACGCCTCTTCCCTCCAGGGGGCGAAAGAGGAGTCTGTTAGCACATCGTCTATAACCACAGGGGTTTTATTCCTGTAAGTCCTGCCGCCTGGTCCTCGCCCCAGGGGCGTATCCTCGCTTGTAGAAAAGCGTATAGCTGCTGCATAACCTGCATCGTTTCCCGCCACTGTTATCGGTCTGAAGCATCCATCCTTCTGCGGCATCGCTATAAAAGAAAATTTCGCATTCGCCAATTTTCGAGCATGGTCGGCTATGTCATGCAATAGCTTTTGGTAGTCTAACTCAGTTACTATGTTGCGCGCAACTGCCTGCATCGCAGCAATTTTTTCCTCTGCCTTTGCTTTGCTCCTGAAAACATCTGCGATTAAAATCACACCGAGAAGCATTAAAATGGAAGTCAAGAGAGCGATGGATTCT
>JBDRDL010000066.1:0-3584 GCA_043820925.1 Methanobacteriota archaeon
TCTCTTTCCAGCAGCCTTCTTAGGAGCAGCCGCATGTCCGGGTCGTCGTCCACCACCATTATTTTAGCCATATTCTCCTCCTATTCTGACCCTTGAGAGGTCGCTGTAGTTCTGCGCCACCGCTATGCTCGACTCCTCCTAGGCGTCCGAGCACCCTTCTCCAGTGTTATGCGGACTTTATTTATTTCCGAGGTAACGACCATTGAAATCCAGGTAGAGGGCTTGACTCCGAGCTGGTTGCATGTCGCTTTTACTTTTTTGTAAATGTCCTCTCTAAGCGTTACGCCAATCCTGACGCTCTTTATTCTGCTCATAATGTTCCAAGGTAGATTAGATAATCATGAATATCAAAACGGTGTAAGTTTTAGGATAACTTGTAGTAATATAAAAAAAAGCAGCAATTAATATTTCAGCAGTTCTCTTCCTTTTTCAGTAATCTCCAGAACTTTGTATCTGCCTTTTGGATATACTGCTACCAGTCCCTTTTCTTTCAGCACATTCACTTTTTTCCGCACCGTTATCCTCGTCGTGCCGAAAATTTTGCAGAGCTCCTTGAAGGAGGGCTTCTTTCCCTCCCTGTTCTGCCCGTGGATAAATCTGAATATTTCAGAAAGGTCTTCGGTGAGGTCTGACTTATATTTCAGCTCAATTTCCTGCGCTTCCTTTTCGATGAGGCTCAAATTATGCGGCTCTAGTGAAGCAGGGTCTAGAGAAATCAGGAGAATGTTTTTAGTTGCATAGAAGAATTCGTTCAGCCTTTGAAGGAGCTTTAAGGTATCGCCGAATCCGTTCTGAGTGATTAGATAATCCAGCCTGTCCAGAAGGACTGCGGTGTTTCTGGACGAAAAATCTCTAATTCTCCTTTCAACCGACAGTAAGTCTGGTCTGACTGCGTTCTCGCCCACAGCTTTTTCACCCATCCAGAGGATTGGAGCATCTATATTCCAGGCTTTCCTGATTTCAGCAGGAAAGCATCTGGTCAATATCAGCCCTTTAAAGCCTGCATTAACAATATCCAAAAAAACGCTCATCGCTTTTTCCAATTTCTTTTCTCTGATGAGATAAGTCCCACCCTTCTCTATTCGATATTTCATCGCCTTATGCAGCATTTCCTCTTCAGCCCTCTTAATCTCAGTAATGTCGATGAATGTGGAGAGAGCGCCTGCGTACTTTTCTCCCTCAAACAAAGGCGTGCTGCTCATTATAGCAGGGATTTCCCGCCCGTCATGAGAAGTTAGGCTAACTTCAAATTTGCACTCCTCTCCCGCCTGTCTTTTTTTAGCGTCCTCCTCAAATTTTGCTTTTGAATTCAGAGCAACAAAGTCTGAGAGAAGTTTTCCATTCGATTCATCTTTTGTGCAGCCCAGAAGTTCTTCTGCTTTCGGATTGGCGAAAGTTATATATCCGCCCGCATCTTCCAGAACAACAGCATTCCCCAGCTGCCTGACTATATTTTCGTTGAATTCCTTCATCTTTTTTATTTCTTCTTCCATCCTCTTTCTTTCTGTTACGTCTCTAAAAACCTCCAGCACAAAGGAAATTCTGCCCTCGCTGTCCTTCATCGGGGAGCTTATTGCATCGAAAAAATTCGCCCCCTCCCGAAAGCGCTGCGTTCCTCTGTGCGGTTTTCCTGTTTTTAACACTTCCTCTGCAAGGCAGGGTGAGCACTGTATAACATCTGCGCACGACCTGCCTACAATTTCGTCCCTCTCCAGTTTTAGCATACTGCACAGAGATGGATTTGCATGCCTGATTAATCTGGAAACGCCTGCGTCAATCACTATTACTCCGTCCGGCATGCTGTTAATGAGCATGTTCGTAAACTCTTGAGATTCCTTTAGCTTCCTTTTTAATTTTGCTTTTTCCAGAACCCTCGCTATGGACGACTTTAAATAATCGGTGTCGAACGGCTTCGGTATATAATCATCCACGCCGTCTCGAATCGCACCAATTGCAGAGTCTATAGAACCATGGGCAGTGAACAAAATTTTAGCAGCATCTGGGCAGCCTTCTTTTATTTTTCTCAGCAGCTCCAGCCCGTCCATTTCGGGCATCATAAAATCAGCCAGTATAACATCGAAGGATTTTGCAGCGATTTTCTCGAGGGATTCCTGCCCGCTCTGCGCAGTATCTACTACGTAGCCCTCCTTTTCAAGAATTGCCCTGAGCGTCTTGCATGCGTCTTCCTCGTCATCTACTACGAGAATAGCGTTAGGTTGCTCCACCCCCCTAACCTCCTTTCCTGATTTCCACCTTATGTGATTTGAAGCTAAGTGTTGTAAATTTGTGCTTTTCTTGTTAATAAAGTTTATGTTCACGAAATATGCGCTTAATAGCTGCACAATACGTATTTTTCCATAAATTATCGCAATTTACACTAAAATTTACACTGTCTTATTATTCATGGTAAGACTACAATTATGGTGCCGAAAGGGCAAAATAAATGGAGGTGAAGTATATGGTTTCGCAATCGCCGGATGTTTCAAGTCTGGCAGAAGTACTGGACAGAATACTGGACAAGGGCATCGTCATAGATGCCTGGGTGAGAATCTCGCTGGTCGGGATTGAGCTTCTGACCATCGAAGCAAGGGTAGTCGTTGCAAGTGTGGATACCTTCCTGCACTACGCAGAAGAGATAACGAAGATAGAGCAGGCAGCGATAGGAGCACCTGCCGCTTAGGCAGGCTCCTTTTTTTATTTTCCGGAGGATGAGTTATGGCAGAAACAGTAGATGAGCTTGTGGAAAAGCATTCCCGCAGAGAGCTGGAGAAGATGGCATACGAGCTTGGAGTAGAAGACGTTACAGATTTATCCAAGTATCCTCACAAAGATTCAATAGCAGAGGCACTGCTCAATGCGAGAAAAGAAAGAGAAGGTGTTGTGGAAAAGGTGAGAGCCGTGTTCAAGCCGGAAGTAGGGAAAGCGGAGTTGCGCATTGGAAAGAAGGGCGTCTTGGCAAAGCGCGTTGCCATGGAACAGAAGGCTGCAAAGATACAAGCCAGTATAGCGGCGCAGGCTAAAGAGAACAAAGAAGCTGTTGCGAAGATAGGCACAGGCGTAGAGGCGCAGGCGAAAGAGAACGAAGAAGCTGTTGCAAAGATAGGCACGGGCATAGAGGCGCAGGCTAAAGAGAACAAAGAGGCTGTTGCGAAGATAGGCACAGGCGTAGAGGCGCAAGCAAAGGAGAACGAGAGCTATGTTAAGGATTTCTACTATGGGTAAACCCTTGGTAGAAATCATTTTTTTATTTCCGGGTATATCGAATTTCGTAACGGAGGTAAGAATATGATATACAAAGATACACATCCCAGAAAGGTGAGGGGGGAGGCAGTTCATCAGACAATCGAGGAAAAGATGAAAGAGAAGGAAAGGATAGGGCAGGAGTTCGGCGAGATACCACCAGAGATTGTGCAGAAAATTCTTGATAAAAAATACGTGATGGCAGACGGCAGAGTGGTGAGAGGCAGCCAAATGAGGTGGCACAAGGATAAAGAGACAAAAGACTACGAGGAGGCTAAAAAGCGTTTTATGGGCGAGCACTCAGAGCTGGCTCGCGAAGCCATTGAAGCCACATATCTAATACC
>JBDRDL010000067.1:0-21531 GCA_043820925.1 Methanobacteriota archaeon
GCTTTCAGAAACCCTCTCCTTCCTAAAATCAGAGCAGTACAGGGCAACAAGGCTGGAGAATCAGCTTGGCGAGTTCAAGGAAAAGTACCAGAATTTACAGCTTGCATTCGAGGACAAGTCTAAGGAAGTAAGAACTTCACAGCTTCAAGTTCAAAAGCTTGAAGGAGACTTAAGCCGAAAAGATGAGCTAATTTCAGCAAAGGTTTCTGCTATAGAAAAGCTGATAGAAAATTCTGATACCCTAAGAGCAGAGATGGACATCTTAAAAGAGAGGACAGCTGGGAGGGACGCCAAGCTTTCTGAATACGAAGAGAAAATCTCAAGTTTAAATGCCAGAGTTGAGAGGCTGCAGGAAGAACTAAGCTCGAAAGATGAGGCAGTTCAGAAGCTGGGAGGAGACGCAACTCAGAGAGATAGGTTGATTGCAGAAAAGACGCAAGAGATAGAGAGGTTAAGAGCAAACCTGGCTGAGAGAGACAGTAGAATTTCGAGTCTAGATGCTGCGGTAAGAGATTTGAAAGCAAAGGAAGCAGCGATTCTTGAGAAAGACCTGAGGATAAAGACATTGGAAGAGGAGCTGCAAGCTCAAAAAGATAAGAACATTTACTTCAACATCGGCATGATGATGAAGAAGTATCTCATAGACTCATTTACACTAGCGACCGCTGGCGGAGAAATAATCGGCTCTACGAGCAAAACACCGCAGGAAGACGCAGCGCAGGCGAGAGCTCTGTGGTCTCAGGTTAAAGGAGGGGAAGGAGAACTCGGCAGGGTGGAAATCGTCGGCAGGGAAGCGAAGTACCTGTTTTTCATACCGCACGGAAGCACGCACATACTCTCTCTACTAAAATCCGAGAAGAGAATAAGCAGCGAGATGCTGGATGCAATGGCAGAGGACTTGAAGGCAGCTATAGGGCTGTTATTCTAATTGGGGTGAGGTGCATGATGAAGGACGTAAATTTCACATTCCTCTGGTTAATACTGCTTTTACTGGCTTCGATGGCAGGCATGTCTCTCTATTACCAGGATACATACGGCGATGCGCTTGAAAGGTACACAGCCACAAAAAGCGAATTAGAGAAAACTGCCTCAGAAGCAGAAGCAAAGGAAAGTACCTTAAACAAGGTACTGTTAGAACTCAACATAGCAAAGGAGAGGGAAGCGGTTCTGAGCGGAAAGTACGATACTTTGAGAGGAGAGAAGGAAATCCTGGAGAATGAGAAGAAAAACCTCCGGATACAGCTGAAAGATACTCAGAGCGAATTGGCTTCGCTGAAGCTTGAGTACAGCAGGCTGCGTGAAGATTTAGCAAGTCTGCAGCGCAGGACAAATGCTCTGGAAAGCCTGGCAAGTGCGTTACTCAGCCAGAACATTGAGCTGCAAAATCAGCTGAGCGCTTGCGAAGCAAGCAAGTAGGCAGGCGCGGAATGTACGAGTTTGTGGATAAGGTAAGGGAAATAAGAAGCGCAATCTTAAGGCTTAGAATATTTGAGACTCTATTAGATGCAGTAGTGCTTTTCCTTTTTTTTAGCCTGATTTTTCTGCTGCTCAGAGTTAAAGTAATCTACGCTCTTATTCCTTCCTTCGTTTATTTTTTGTTCAGGGCAGTTAAAAGCAGAGACGCTTTTCAGATGGTAGAAGAGAGATATTCGAACTTCAAAGAAAGGCTCAGAGCTGCATACGATAACAGAGAAAAGGACAATATAATCGTTAGAGACCTGAGCGATAAAATATCCAGGGAGATGGACAGCGTGAGATATTCTTCTTTCTTAAACAGCAAGAAAGCGGCTGGAAAAATACTGCTCTCGATTTTTCTTGCATTCATTATTTTATCTATAACCTTTAAATTCGATGTCCTGCTTGTTGAAAAGCCGGTCAGTGCAGTAGAAGAAGCTCAAGCAGGTGAAACTCCGGGAGCAGGCGGCTTGGGCGAGAGTACTATACAGGACATATTCGGAGCGCCATCGGTAGCAAAAATCGAGGGCGAGAAGTTGAAACTAGAGCTATATCCAGGGGCAGGAGAAATTAAGCTCAGAGATATTAAGGAGAGAAAATTTTCAGAGGTGCAGCATTCGGCGGCAGGAATATCTCCAGCCGAAGCATTCTCTGAGGACATACCAGCGAAATATGAGAGCATCGTCAGGGTCTATTTTGAAAAATTGGCAGAGGAAAAATGATAGAAGAAAAAGTTTATAGCTCGGTAAAGGAAACCTTTGGAATAATATCGAGGGAGCTTGAAAAGGCAATCGTTGGTCAGAAGGACGTTATAGAAAATTTGCTGATAGCGCTGCTGTGCGAGGGGCACGTGCTGCTGGAAGGCTTCCCAGGATTGGGAAAAACCATGATAGTGAGCAACCTCGCAAAAATCTCAGACCTGAAATTCGCCCGCATTCAGTGCACTCCGGACATAATGCCAAGCGATATAACCGGCACATACATTATAGAGGAGCAGGAGGGCAGGAAGGTTTTCAGGTTTGAGAGAGGGCCAGTATTCACGAACATCCTGCTTGCGGACGAGATAAATCGTGCAACGCCGAAAGCACAGAGTGCGCTGCTTGAGGCAATGCAGGAAAAGCAGGTAACCCTCGGAAATAAAACTTACAAGCTCGAGAGACCTTTCTTTGTGCTCGCAACGCAGAATCCGATAGAGATGGAGGGCACCTACCCTCTTCCAGAGGCGCAGCTAGACCGCTTTCTACTTAAGGTGCTCGTCAACTACTCAACATTCGATGAAGAGGATAAAATCGTGGATATTTACACGAGCAACGCAGCGCAGCAGGTTAACAAAATCATGGACAGAGAAACTCTGCTTGCGCTTCAGAAATTAACGAGGCAGGTGCCGATAGGCGAGGAGACAAAAAAATATGCTCTCAAGCTTGTGACTGCGACCAGGGCAAAGAGCGAGTACATAGAGTACGGCGCATCGCCGAGAGCTTCGATTGGACTGGTATTAACAGCAAAGGCGAGGGCATTAATTCATGGAAGAAATTTCGTCAGCAGGGAAGACATCAAGGCAATGGCATATCCTGTTATGCGGCACAGGATAATTTTAACCTTCGATGCAGAGAGGAAGGGCATCAGCCAGGATGCAGTTATCAGTGAGATACTCACGGGTTTGGGATGATAGGCACTGATTTCTTCAAGGAGCTCGACAGATTCAGCTTCATGATTAGGAAAAGAGTTTCGAGCGTGTATTCCGGAGCAAGGAGAAGCATAAGGCAGGGGAAGGGCATAGATATCTACGACTTCAGGGAGTACTTTCCTGGCGACGACATTAAATCTGTGGACTGGAAGTTGTATTCACGAACCGAAAGGCTTTACATCCGCAGGTTCGAGGAGGAGAAAAACCTAACCACGCACATTCTTGTTGACTCAAGCAAAAGCATGGATTTTAATGGAAAATTCGACTACGCAGCAATGATTGCGGCAGGCTTTGCATATCTCGTAACCAAGGAGAATGAAAAGTTTTCGCTCGCCACTTATTCAGAAGATTTGAAAAACGTCATGCAGCCGAGGAAGGGTAAAAAGCACTTCTTAAATGCAATAGAGCTTCTGAATGGCATAAAACTGGATGGAAGCACTAAACTCGAAACCTGTGCAGAGCGCTACAGCAGCATGATTAAATCCCGCTCTCTCGTGGTTTTAATTTCTGATTTTCTTGAATCCTTAGCTTCCATACAGAGGGGCATATACAAGCTTGCCAGGCGCAATGAGCTGATTGTTATTCAGATATTGGATGCAAAAGAAAAGAAATTAAACTGGCTGAGCGGCGACACAAAGGTTTACGATATGGAGAGTAGCGAAGTAATGCGCACTTACATAAGCCCCAGATTTAAGGCTGAGCATGAGGAGAGATTTGCAGAGCATATTCAGGGGATTAAAAAAACATGCAGAGAAGTGGACGCAGATTTCTTTTCGATTACGACTGATATTCCCGTTTTTAATGCCTTCTTAGAATTCTCAACCGTGCTGGGGTGAGGAAATGTTTGGCAACTCCGTTGCGCTCCTGGGTTTTGCAGCTCTTTTACCGATTGTGATGCTCTATTTGGTAAAGCCGAAGCCGAGAAGCGTTGTGATACCCTCTCTCATGTTCATAAGGGAAATGGAAAAGAAAGAGAGCAAGCTGAACTCGCTGCTGAAAAGATTTGTTAAAGACCCGCTGCTATTAATTCAGCTTGCGGTTTTATTTTTCGCAACGCTTGCAATTGCCGAGCCTTTCTATTTTTCCAAGGAGAACGTCGAAGTTGAAAACATTGCGCTCGTTTTGGATGCATCGGCAAGCATGCAGGCTACCGACGTTGCACCGAGCAGATTCGCAAAAGCTGTAGAGCTTGCAAAGAGCGCATTTTCCGAGAAAGACAGAGTAAGCATAGTCGTGGCTGGGAACATTCCAATAGTTGCGCTCAAAGAAGGCAGCGGCAGCGAGGCGAAGGCCGTGTTAAGTGCCCTAAAACCAAAGGCAACTCCCACGAATCTCAACGATGCTGCGCTGCTTGCGGGGGAATTGCTGTCAGGAAAAAACAGGAGAATTTTAGTTTTCTCTGATTTTTCAAATGCAGATGCAGCGCTGGCAGGAAAGATTGTGGGTGCGGAGGGAATTGCGCTGGACTTTTTCAGGGTTGGCGGCGAGGGAAAAAATATCGGAATAGTAGATTTAAGGCAGTTCAGGGAAGGCTATTCAGTTTTAGTAAAGAGCTACGTTAACAAAGCAGAAAAAATCGGCATCGAAATCTTTCAGAATGGAATTTTAGCAGCCTCTGAAGAAAGAAGCATTCAGCCGCTTTCCAGCGAGGTTTTTGTTCTCCGCAACATCTCAGGCATTGCTTCAGTGAAGTTGAGATACAGCGATGACTTGCTTTTAGACAACCAAGTCTTCATCGCTGCGCATTCGCCGAGAAAACAGAAGATTCTCCTTGTGAGCGAGAATAAAACCTCTTATCTGAAGTATGCGCTTGCTGCGCTTAAGCAGGCAGAGCTCAGTGAGGCAGTTCCTCCAATAGTGCCCCCGTTCAGCCTTTATGACATCGTAATTATCGATAAAGTCAGCAAAGAATCTTTGCTTCCCGGAACGATAAGAGAGCTTGCGCTGTACGTCGAGAACGGCGGAAATTTAATCGTCGTAGCGTCCGAGCATCTCAAGCAGCTTGAAGAGCTGCATCCCCTGCTGCCGGTTGAAATTAAGGAGAGCACCTCCGTAGGAGGCGTTAAAATCGAAACTGCAAACGAAATTACTAAAGACATAGACTTCGAGGGCGTTGCCGTGAAATATCTCGCTGCGAGCGCAAAAAATTTTTCTATAACTCTGGCAAGCGCAGCAGATAATCCTCTGATTTCTCTCTGGTATAAAGGCAAGGGAAAAGCAGCTTATGTCGGAATTCGCCACGAAGCAGAGTGGAGCAACTTCCATCTAAAAACTTCTTTCCCAATTTTCTGGTCAAAGTTGGTTGAATTCATGGTCGGCGGCGAGACTAACGAAAATCTAAAGACAGGAAATTTTTTGCCAACTAGCGACGGGCTTTTCTTGGACGAAGTCGGCATTTACGAAGTCAAGGGAAAAAAGATTGCTGTAAATCTGCTCGACGAAAGGGAATCGAATATCTCGGTCGCAGTCCTCGAAGGCTTGCAGTACAAGCATGTATTTGAGCGCACAACTATAGAGGTCAAGAAGGAGTTTAAGAACTACCTGCTGTTTGCTGCGCTGGCGTTGGTCGTCGGGGAGCTGCTATATCTTAGAAGAAGGGGGGAGCTGTAATGTTTGAGCACCCCTACTTATTATTTTTAATAGCCCCTCTGCTGATTTTGTTTTATTTAAAGAATAAATGGTTGGCAATGAGCAGATTCTTTATAGTTGCGCTAATTTTAACAGCGATTGCAGCGCCGTTCGAGGCGAGGGAGAGCGTTGTTGAGGGAGAGCCCAGAATAGCTGTTTTGGTGGACAACTCCACGAGCATGGAGCTGTACGGCTTGCAAATTCCAAATGCCAGGCAAATTTCTCCGGGCAACAGAACAGCTTTAGGGGATGCGATATTCCAGAGTATCACTGCCGGCGATAACGTTCTAGTTTTCACCGACGGCAGCAACAACTATGGGAGAGAGCTGGCGGACGTTGCCATGATTGCAAGAAGGATAAATGCAACCATCAATGCCGCCGCTCTAACTCCTGAGAAAAATGACGCTGGTGTGAGAATAGAAGGAAACAAAAAAGTCCTGCTCGATTCAGAGAATGAGTACAAGATAATAATTCAAAAAATCGGCAATGCGTCGAATTATATTCTTGAAGTCAGCGTTGACGGACATTTATTTTTTTCTCAGGATGTTGTGCAAAACGAGAAAACCAAAATAATTTCATTCAGATATACATTCAATTCTGGGGGAGCCCACGAGATTAAAGCAAGGATTATTGCCCAAGACTACTTCGCTGAGAATAACGTATTCTATAAATCAGTTTATGCTGTTCCAAAACCAAAGGTGCTCCTCGTATCTGAAAGAGACTCGCCGCTTGCAAAAATTTTGGGCGAGATATATGACGTTGAGATTTCCAATCTTGGAAATCTCAAAAATTATGCAGCAGTTTTTCTGGATGACGTGCCGGCGAGCAAGCTATCTAAAGAGGATGTAGCATTCCTGAGAGAATACGTGGCAGAGGGCAGTGGATTAGTAGTAGTTGGAGGGCGCAATTCGTACGAGAAGGGCAGCTACAAGGATTCCATGTTCGAAACTCTTCTTCCGGTGAAGTCGATTAAATCGCAAACAATTGGAAAGGGCGTCGGGGTGGTCATAGCAATTGATATCTCGGGCAGCACAGGAGCTTTGTTTGGCGAAGCAACCAAGGCAGATGTTGAAAAGGCAATAGCAATAGGCTTGCTCAGAGAGCTGAACAAGGGAGATTTTCTCGGCGTCGTTGCATTCAATTCAGATTCCTATATTGTAGCTCCTTTCGACGTCTATCCTGACAGGAAGGAAGTCGAGGAAAAGGTGACCAGGCTTAAGTTTGGCGGTGGTACAATCATATACAGTGCCCAGATAATGGCAGATGCGATGCTGAGCAACTTCTCTGGCAGCAAGAATCTCATTTTAATCTCAGACGGCATCACATCCTATCCTGAGGTATCTCTGGAGAGAGCAAAAAGCATGGCTGCTCGAGGGATTAGAACTTATGCAGTTGGAGTCGGTTATGATACCAACGAAGCATTTATGCAGCAGTTAGCCAGCGCAGGAAACGGCCTGTATTTCAAGCCCGAGGAATACCAGCGCTTGAAAATCGTATTCGGGGAAGAGGAAATAGAGGAGGGAGAGGCATATCCGCTGGCAATAACAACCAAGAATCATTTCATAACCCAGAATGTTGCGCTCAATGCTTCCGTATATGGCTTCAACGATGTTACTGCGAAAACAAATGCCCAGCTTCTCATAGCTACTGGAGGCAGTCCGGTCGTAACTGCCTGGAGATTTGGTCTGGGAAGAGTTGTTTCCCTAACCACAGACGATGGCACAAAATGGTCTTCGCTACTTTACAGCGGCGAGAACTCAAAGCTAATCTCTGCTATAGCAAACTGGGCTATCGGAGACCCTGAGAAAGCGAGGGGGACTAAAATAGACGCTGCTGATGTGCATTTGGGTGAGGCGGTGAATATCGCAGTCACTTCTTCAAAACCTCCAAAAATAAGCATAGACGGAGCGCAGCTTAGAGCCGCAGCCAGCGATTTAAATTTATACCACGCAACTTTTACTCCAGACAAACCCGGATTTTATCACATAATTGCAGACGGCTATGCAGACATTGTAGCAGTTAATTACCCTGCGGAATTCATGAACCTGGGCTTCAACGAAGAATTGCTTAGAATAGCAGAAGCAACTGGCGGGAGAGTTTACTCTCCAAACGAGAACTACATAGAAGAAATCACCAAGTTTGCAAAGGCAAAAACAAGGAGAAGCGTTATCGAAAAAGTTGACCTTTCATTGCCCTTTTTAATCGCAGCGTTTGCGCTCTTCTTTTTCGAGGTCGCTGCGAGGAGGATTAAGGAGATAAGGAGATATTTAATTTCATAGAACAACTCCAGAGCGGGCGTTTCCTGCGCCTCGTCTAAATATTTTTTCAATTGTTATATATGTGATTTCACATTTTTCAGAGGTCAGGTGGAGCGAGGTGGCGAGAAAAGCGATAGAGAAGAAGGTGGAAGATTTAGAAATGCTGGAAAAACTCACGTCGAAGAGCAAACTCACACAGAGGGATGCAGAGGAAATAAGCAGAAAGATAAACGAAAAAGTCGCTAAAAGGCTGCTCGCATGAAAATTGTGCTTGATACGAATGTACTTATCTCAGCGCTAATTAAAAACTCCACGACGAGAAAATTAATCATAGAACTGGATGACGTTTTGTTTTTTCCAGAACCTTCTTGGGAAATCCGGGCTGAGCGAAAGCGAATTTAATGCAATTTTTACAAAACTGATGGAATACATAAAAATCGTATTATGGAGAAAATCGACGCTAACGATGTCGTTTTTATAGCAGCCGCACTCACGGCAGCAAATGCTGTTATATGGAGCGACGATAAATCAGAATTAATTAAACATAGAAAGCGCAGAAAGAGTTAATGCTTTTCATACCTCGAAGCAATAACCTTTCTGATTTCTTCTGCGATTTTTCTGCCTATGCCTTTAACTTTCTCGAGCTCTTCTGTGCTGGCGTTAAATATATTCTGCACAGATTTGAATTCCTCGAGCAGTCTCTTCGCTATCGTTATATTTACCTTCGGCAGACCTGCGACTATGTACTCCTGCTGCTCCTCCAGGCTCAGCACCCTCCTCTCACCTCTAATCTGCGCCTCGCCTTCCCTCTCCTCGTGCTCCCTCCTTACAATCGAGGCAATCATTGCTGCGGTTTCCCTTTCATCCTTTGTGAAAAGAATTGGAACTCCAAAATCTACTGCTATCGCTGCAAGCGCTCCTCGAATCGCATTTGGATGAATATCTCTCTTTGAGTACAGGCCCTCGCCCTCGAGTATTAAAATTGGCTTTTGAAAATTCTGCCTCAGCCTCAAAACCTGCTCGAGCAGGCGCTTGTCGACTATGCTCTGGAGGAAATCCTCAGCAGTTTTTCTTTCCACGCAAACTCTGTCGCTCAGAATATAATCCCCGACCTCGAGCTTCTGCGGCTTGGAAATTATCCCGAATTCAAGCAGTTCTCTAGCAACGGCAGCGGAGAGCTCTCTTGAATCGACTATGATGTTGTAGCTTTTCTCAAAGAAATCCTGTATTTGCCTTTGCTCAAGCTCTATTTTCGGCTTGTAATATTTGTTTTTCAGACCCTCGAGAATGATGCGCATTCTCTTTTCCTTGTGGAAGCCGCTCCAGTAAAACCACTCATCCCTGGTTTTCTTGGTCATTAGGACAATTACCCTGCCTGCCCTGCTCCTTCCTGTCCTGCCCCTCCTCTGGATGCTGCGAATCTCGCTCGGTATAGGCTCGTAGAAAATCACCAAGTCTACTTTCGGAATGTCGAGACCTTCTTCCCCGACAGAAGTTGCTACTAAAACATTGTACTCGCCACCTCGAAATTTTTCAAGTATTTCGAGCTGCTGCTTCTGCGTTAAACCTTTATCCTCCTCCTTCGAAGCCTGACCGACGAATCTTATCGGCTTGATACCGTTTATATCCGCAAGCCTTTCAACAATCTTCTGCGCAGAATCTCTGTACTGCGAGAAAACTATCATTTGCTTTCCTTTTTCTCTTGCAACGATTTCAGCAAGAACGTCCAGCTTCGGGTGGTGCATTTGCTGCGAGAGATTTTCAGTAAGCCGCACAGCACGCATAAATTTTACATCGCTGAGCAAGTTTTTTATCGCCTTCGATGAACCCTTCTGCACTCTCTCGAAGTACTTTGTGAGCGTGGTCAAGCCCTGAGTTTCAAGCAGCTCCAGGGCATGGGCTATGTTTATGCAGGCTGCAACCTGCGAGATAGCAATGTAAACCTCAGGGGATGCTTGTTGCTTTGCGAGTTCTTCCTGCAGCTTTCCTCGCAGGATGAGCAGCTCTTTTTTCGGAATATTTATATTCGAGGAGCGAATCGCTCCGAGCTTTTTTAAATTATCCAGCCTTTCTTTGAGAGCACCCTCGAGCAGCAGCTTTATTTTTTCAAAATCCTCAGGAAGCTCAACGCTCAGCCACTCTATTTCTATGCCTTTTATGTAGGGCTTCACGTCCGGGTCTCGCTCTGTTCTAACTTCGATGTTCTCAATGAACAGCTTCTCGCAGACCTCGTCTATTTTTTCCTTCTCGCCTCCTGGAGAGGCGGTTAGTCCCAGAATTAAAGGCTGCAAAGCAGCTTCTCGATACTTCTTGGCGATGAATGAGTAGGGGTAATCGCCGGTACAGCGGTGCGCTTCGTCAAATATAACAAGCGATACATCAGCCAAGGAGTACCTGTCCGAGATTAAGTCGTTATCAATCACCTGCGGAGTTGCGCAGACTATTTTGGATTTTCTCCAGAGCTCATCCCTCTCTTCCGGCGGGGTGTAGCCTGTGAAAACGTTGACCTCGCTCTCATCCACTTTCAAAAATTTTTTGAAGCTCGCTGCATGCTGGCTGACCAGCGGTCGAGTCGTGGAAATCATGAGTATCTTGCTTTCAGGAAATTTCGCCAGCCTGTGCGCAGCCAGCAAAATCGCTATAACAGTCTTTCCGAGAGCAGTCGGCGCAACAACGAGAGTGTTGCCCTTGGTAGCGTTGCCTACGATAACTTCCTGATAAAGCCTCGACTCTATCGCGTTCTCTTTTACTAATGAATGTGCTACGAACATGTAATTCAATAGATTCAAAGATATTAAACTATTTTTCGCAGCATGCTTTAAATTTACGAGGCTCTGCCCTAAAACTATAGAAGAAAACCTTCCAGAAGCCCTGAATTCTGTAGAGGCTGGAGTGGTATTTCGTCTGGCTGAGTAGCCTCTGCTATGGGGCATCCTCTAAGTTGCATAAGACTTGGGAGGAGGTCGAGGACATGGTCCGGCAGCTCTGCAATGTCACGGATAAGTATTATATAGCTGGCGAGAGGATTTATAGGGCTTGACATCATTTTCACTTCTCCATCGATACGATTATTCCATCATCGAGAAAAGTCGTACCACCGAAAATACCATAGCTAGCCAATCGAGCTTTAAATTCGACGATAGATTCCTTCGAGAGTTCCATTGCCTTGTTCCGTTGATCTTGTCTGAGAGTTACTTTTGCGTCTGGTACTACTCTCTGCCAATATTCGCATATAAGATCCATTTTTAAATCGTTAGAAACATCGTAAACCATGCATTCCCATTGGACGTATTTGCCTTTGAGGAGCTCTTTTCGTACTTCTGTGAGTAGATTGAATTCATCATAGGTTAAGTTCACGAATTCCTTTTTTGGTGTAGTTTTTGAAATTGGCACAACGGCCGGCATGGTCGGCGATTCAGTCGGACCCATACTCAATCCTAGAATCATGCCAAATCCTATTACGAGCAGAATCAAGAATCCTCCGAATTTCAACCGGCTCGTAAGAACGATTTTAAGCTTCTTCTCCAAAAATTCGCCAAAGGGCGGAAGAATAAGTAGAGCACCGAGAATGGTTAATAATCCGCTAACTGTAGATATAGTCATACCTCCGAGTCCTACAAAAATAAAAAAGGCCCCGAGTAGCCAACCGAGCACATAGCGGATTCCTATTTTTCTAATAGGCATGGCTTCTCCCTCCACAATTCCATCCTAACAGCTTCTACTGGCATGCAAACAGTAATATCTTTAATGCTCTCTATAGGTATTCTTTTTGATACATCCAAAATTTCTATGGAAATAACTTTACCGTCTTTTGTGTAATCTATTATTATACCTTCTGCTATTTCTTTGCTTATATTATATTTTCCTTTCTGAAACTTTATATTCATTGCATCCGCTTTTGGATCATAGGTTATTCTCATTTTTCCGCCTCATATCTCTCTGGTTGAGTATAATATGCAGTTATTACAATATAACTATTTTTCTTTTTTGTATATATAATTTTTAGGAGTCTATCTTTTATAAGCTTATGTGCGATCTTTCTTCCAAGCACGCTGTCCAAAACTGCATCAGGGCTCTTAAGAGATTTTTCAATTATTGTTTTTGAAATCTTCCTCTCTGCTATTTTTTCTTCAGCATGATTTGTATAAACAATGTTCATAAGAATTTAGTAGTTATATGTAAATATAAATGTAGGCGCAGGCGTGAAACAATACTTCTCCGTATCAGATAATCAATATCCAAAAATAGTGTACTCGGGTATTCTCTTCAGGAGCATTCCTTCCAGAATCACGGGCTGTATTTGCTCAGCCAGCTTTAAGGCTTGTTCCAATTTGTACTCGGAATCTGAGAATATTTCGAGAAGCACGCTGTCTTTTTCAACTTTTTCCCCCTTGCTTACGTGCAGCAATATTCCGGCTCCTTTGTCCTTCGGAGAACCTGCGGTTCTTGCGATTTGCACGATTGCAGTGTTTACAATGTGCGTAACATAGCCTCCCCCTGCTGAGAAGATTTTCTCGCTGTATTTGCCAACCTGCACATTCTCTGAGGTAACCTTCGGGTTGCCTCCCTGCGCAGCGATTATCTCTCTCATTTTCGCAAGCGCCTTTCCAGAATTTAAAATTTCTAAAGCTTCCTGCTTTCCTCTGCCTTTCCTTGCCACTCCTCCAGCCTCCAGAATAATGCCTGCTATCTCTGTGGATTTCTCAACCAAGCTGCTCGGACCTTCTCCCTCAAGCGCCTTCAGAGCTTCCTGGGCTTCTAGGGCGGGACCGACCGCCCTTCCTATGGGTTTATCACCGTAAGTTATGGCACATTCCACGCTTATTCCTATTCTTTCTCCGAGCTCGACGAAATCTCTGGCAAATCTCTTAGCCTCTTCCATAGTTGCAACTTTCGTGCCCTCGCCCATCGGAAGGTCTATTACCACGAAATTCGCCCCAACTGCATACTTCTTAGCCATGACACTTGCGATAGCAAGCGGGTCTATACCCAGGGGGTATTCAACTCCAATTAATATGTCATCAGCAGGAGCTAAATTAACGCCTCCGCCCCAGGCAATTATGCCGTTAGTCTTGTTTACAATTTCCTCGATTTCAGAGGCATTGAACGTTACAGGCGCAAGGACCTCCATAATGTCAGCTGTACCGCAGGCGCTGGTTATTGCACGTGAGGAAGTCTTTGGTATAATGAGTCCTGCAGCAGCTACTATAGGTACAACGAGCAAAGTAATTTTATTCCCGGGCACGCCTCCTATGCTGTGCTTGTCGAATATCGGTTTCTTCTTTAGTTTTAGCATCTCTCCATTTTCTGCCATTTTTTTTGTAAGGAATACAGTTTCGTCCATGCTCATTTTATTTATGTACAGCGCAGACACAAAGGCAGTTAGCTCGATTTCGCTCAAATTATTTGCAAGCGTGTCTTTTATTATTGCCTCATATTCGCTCTCGCTTAGGGCGATGCCCTTCATTTTTTTCCTTATATATTCTATAGATTTTGGTTTCTCTGCAGGCGTTAGAGAAATCGCATAGCCATCTTTTAATTTGCAGGCTTTCTTAACTTCTCTATTAACCCCTATCTCGCCTCTGCCAACAAAGGTTTTCGTAGTATTAACTATAGCCACCACTCCCCTGTGCTTTGCGAATAAATTCACCCTGTCGTTCGGATGCAGACCTAAATCTTTTGCATCCTTGTCGTTGAGAATTACCTCAAGGCGACCTTCTGCGACGTCTAAACTCTTCGCTTTAAATTTCATGGCATATACTTTGGCGTTGTACTATTAATAATTTTGGAAGAAGTACTCCATGCTGCGCTGCATCTTGCCCAGCCTTCTCTGCCTCGAAACAACGAACTCCTGGAATTTTTCCAAGCTCTCGAATTTGAGGTTCTCGATTGCCTGAAAGTTCCAGTCAGTCGCAACTATGCTTGCAACGCTATTGGCAATATTCGCAGATTTTAATGCATCTTTTGTTTTCAAATAGCTTGAGATAAATGAGCCTGCGAATGCATCGCCGCAGCCCGTTAAATCCACGATTTTCGGCTGATAAACCGAAGGGAAGAAGGTAATCTCTCCTCTTTCGATTACTATGCTCCCATACACTCCCATGGTAACGATAATCAGCTTGTGCTTCATTCTCTTCAGAACATTCAAGGAATGTTCCAGGCTTCTTGTCTCTGTGAGACGCATCGCTTCCTCGTCGTTAATCGTAAAGACATCAACCTCGCTGATTAGCTCGGCAATTTCTTTTTTGTATTTGAGAAAGTAGCCAATGTGCGTGTTCAGCGATACCAATGCGCTGCTATTTTTTCTCAAGAATTCCAGAAATATCTTCTGCTTGCTCGCTGCAGTCGGAGCAAGGTGGAAAGCCTTTGCGTGCAGATAATTCCTCGGTATATCTTCAGGTCTTATGTGGATGCCTACGTTCAGCTCATATGAGTTGTATTTCGCAGCACCGTCTTTGTCGTACTTGATAAAAAAAGAGGTGCTCTTTCCTAAAACTTTTTTTAATCCAAAGGTATCTATACCAGCCTTTCTCAATAGCGAGTAAAATTCGGTTGGAAAATCTCTACCAACTCTCGAAACGATTCCGGTGTTCGAAAAAATTTTAGCCGCCATCGCAGAGTAAACCGCAGCGCCGCCGAGCTGAATATTTCCCGTGCTTCCAGTCTTTATTCTATCCAAGCTTGCGTGACCTACGGTAACAACGTCCATGCGATAACTTTAAAGCAATTGAGGTAAATATTTTACTATACGAAAAAATGCAATTTAGAATCTCTTCCATCGGCGTAATAAAATCCCCATACAAGAAAAGAGAGGATGCGCCAAAGCAGGGCATAGACAGCAAAGAGATTTCGACCATCGTTTTGTACGATCAAAGGATTTTGGAAAGAATAAAAAATTGTGAATATCTGCTGGTTTTGTACTGGATGCATCTCTCTGACAGGAAAGTTCTCTGGTCAGAGTCTAAGGGGAGAGGGGTATTTGCTACTCGCAGTCCCGAAAGACCCAACCCAATCGCCATCTCCGTCGTAAAAGTTGTTGGAATAAAAGGCAGTGAAATTAAGGTTAAGTATTTAGATGCCGTCGACGGCACACCGGTTGTGGATTTGAGGTCTCATTTATTATATCCACAAGTCCAATAGGTCCTGCCATCATGGCATCGCCGAGCGGAATTGAAAATTCTACTTCAAGCTTTGAATTTTTTAGCAGCTCTCTGTTAGGTCCAGTTACCATGATTTTTTTCACATTCTTCATTCCAACTTTCTTGCGTATGCAGCAGCCGTGCCCGCCGCCGCTAAAAACCTCTTTGTCAGTCAGCTCTCCCTCCGCAAATCTTATGAGCAGATTTTCAAGTCTTTTTCTAGTAAGCATGTGAGTGTGGTGCTCAAATATTCCAGAAAGCTTACCCGCTTTCTCCACAAGTGCAGCCATGGTATGCCCGTTTCCTGTGTCTATGCAGATGGCAGGTCTCTCCTTAACACCGTGCAGAGCTCCTGCAATCGCAGCGATTTTCGTATCTGCTACTACAATTTTGCCCTTGTAGAATTTTCGAGCTGTTCGAAGCGCCGCATTCATTCTCGTAAAATATTTCGGCGGTGAAGTATATGCAAGAGAGCTCAATCTGTCATCCCTCTCCAGAGCTTCTCTGAATTTTTCAAATCTAAATATACGATCAGATATTTCCCTGCCCTGAACGTGTCCATGGTCCTGCACAGCAATTGCGATGCAGTCGAAACTAAAACTCTCCCCGGCTGCCGAAAAAACTCTTTCGAGAATTTGAAAATCTATGTCTCTGGTTTCTATGCGCTCGTAGTTATACTTGTCGATTTCGCTGTCAGAAATAATTTCAACGCCCATCTCCTCAACCTGCTCCAAGTTATCCCTTATGCTTCTTGCAGAATTCTCGGTCATCACAATTTTGTATCCTCTCTCGATGTGTTTAGCTATCGCAAGCGCAAGCGGACCGCCGCCCATAGTTTCTCCATAGAAAAGCAGGTTTTTCTTTGAGCTCAGAATTCTCCTTGCAAGAACCCTCGTCATTGCAGGTAAAACTAGCTTGATGCTGTTTTCAGGTGCTACCGAATCGTCGTAAAGCAGCACGTCCTGCGTCCCCACGCCCACGTCAATTGCCAGAATGCGCATGGCTGTTAATTAGCTATTGTTGCATAAAAGCATAATCGTAAGATTTATTGGCTGGCAGCGCTAACTGAAAGTTGATGAGAATAGGAAGTATCCTTAAACCATTGACCTACGCCGTGGCTTTCCTGCTAAACAAGCTTAAGGTATCTATGAAATTTCTTCTTTTGCTCTCTTACATTCTTGCGCTGGCTGTGCTGGGATTTTTTTATTTGCTGGTAAGTTCGCCCTACTCCGTGGTATTTGCATTAGCCTTGATTTTCACTATCTTTATTAACTGCTTCATAGACGAGGTTGTTGGCGAGCTTGTAAAGCTTCGCAAGGGCGGCGAATACAAAATTTTAAGGAATACTGACGTGCTGATAATCTTCGGTGCAATTTACTATCTGGGCAGCGGACCTTACGACTTTTTGGAAGTCTATACCAACACCCAGCAAAATCTCTTATTAGGCGGAGCGATTGTTTTTGGGATAGTTTTGGTAAATTACTCGCACAGAAAAGCGGCGAGTGGAACCGGATTGGACACGAGCTCTGAGCGAATGTTTCTGCTGGGCGTTTTTGCAGCCGCCGGTTATTTTTATAACTCTTTCAAAGGAGCTTTATTCCTTGGCTTGGTTGCACTATGTGCTTTACTGTACCTCTCTGTTCTCCGCGACGTTTGGAAGATTCGGGGCTTCAACGCTGTTCGCCCGCCGAAACTCAGAGTCAAGCAGCCGAATGTGATTTCTTATAACTTCACTGCAGTGGTTACCGAGGCAAAAACCGAAGCTCCTTTATCCAATGCAACCGTTACCCTTATCGGAAAGGAGACCGGAAAAAAAGAAGTCAGATATACCGACGCTTCTGGAAGGGGCGATTTTTCGGTCCCAGAAGGACAGTATAAACTCGTGGTCGAGGCTAAAGGTTTCAAAAAAGAAGAATACGAGAGATTCATAAACGTAGATTCTGGAGAAGTTTTCAAGCTCTCCAGACCTTCGGTAGATTTGAGCGTGATAGTAAATGATGTGCAGGTTGCGGCCCCAATCTCTGGAGCCTCTGTTATTCTGAAAATTAAAGAGAAAGAGCAAATTCGGAGGACAGACAATTTGGGAGTTGCATACTTCGACAACCTTGAGCCGGAGCTCTGTGAGGTTTTCGTGGAGGCAGAGGGCTACGAGAAAGAGACTGGCTCAGTAGATCTGGAGAAGGAGAATATAATTTCTTTCAATCTTTCTAAGATTTAATTCTCCACCTCGCAATATACATGAATGGGATATCCACTATCGCAGTCAGCCACTTCAGAACGAACTGCCCCTGCATCAGCGGTATTATCGGCATGACTCCATAGAAGGCGAGGGTTATGAATACGAGGGTATCCAGCCCGAGTGCAGGTATCGAGCTGAAGGCACTCCTGACCCACAGATGCCTGCCTATTTTTTCTCTGAGCTTCGCATAGCTCCAGGCATCGAAGTTTTCGCTTATTAAATATGCTATCAAACTTGCGAGCGTGATTCTGGGAACGAGGGTAAAAATGTCTGTCCAGCTTTTTTCGTTGCCCCAGAAGGGTGCGCCCGGAAGAATCGTCGCAAGGTAGATAAACAGCAGCATGAGCAGCAGGCAGAAGAAAGTTATCAGAATCATCTTGTGCGTTTCCCGCCTGCCGAATTTCTCGTTTACTATGTCTGTAATAAGAAAGGTTACAGAGAATATCAGCACGGCAGCGGGTGCAAATACCGTGGTTGCTCCAACTTCGTACTGCACTATTTTCACCGCAACGATTTCTGAGAGAATTATAAAAGTAGCAAACATCGCAATCAGCAGGTCTGCGCTGTTGTAGCGCCTTGCATACTCGGCGCCTGCAATGGTAACTGCGCTTATCAGGCATATCCAGAAGATTAGTTCAAAAATTATTTCGCTCCCCTCCTGGCTTCCTTCAGCCTGCCGTGACGCCTGTCAACCTCGTCCATGGCATCGAGCATCTTGCGTATCGCTGTTCGAATCGCATCGCTCTGGTTCACGAACTTTTTATCCTCTCCGACGTGCTCCATCATATCCTCGTACAGCTGCTTTGGTATATCCACAGTAATTTTTGGTATAAATATTCCTCCAGTATTAGCAGAATAAGAATGGAGGAATATATACTTTTCTATTCGATGAGTTTAAATATTCATCACAAGGATAAAGCAGCATAGCATAATCTATGACGTAGGCGCAGGCACAGGCTCTATCTCTATCGAAGCTGCGCTGCTTGCGAGAAACGGAAAATCGACGCTGAGAAGAGGTAGAAAATGCAAATTGAAGACGTGGTAAAAAAAATCAAGCCGTTAGATGCAAAGGCGATGAAGGCAGCGAAGGAAAGGCAGGATTTTTTGACTAAACCGAAGGAAAGCCTCGGGATTCTTGAAGAGCTTTCGATTAAGGTTGCAGGGATTCAGGGCAGCGCAGGGCCGAGCATAAAGAACAAAGTAATAATTACGATGGCGGGCGACCACGGCGTAGCAGAGGAAGGCGTGAGTGCTTATCCGAGAGAAGTAACCCCGCAGATGGTTTACAACTTTCTCAGGGGGGGAGCAGGCATAAATGTTCTAGCCCGCCATGTTGGCGCCAGGGTTGTTGTAGTAGACATTGGAGTTGCAGCTGACATGAATCTTAAAGACAGCAACTTTCTGAATAAAAAAATTGCACATGGAACAAAGAATTTCACAAAAGGGGCGGCGATGACCAGAGAGGAAGCAATTCGAAGCATCGAGGCCGGAATAGAAGTCGTGGAGGGGCAGATAAAAAAAGGTATGGATATAATTGGAACCGGAGATATGGGAATCGGCAATACGACGCCCAGCAGCGCAATAGCAGCAGTGATTACAGGACATAGAGCAAGGAAAGTTACGGGCAGAGGTACAGGAATTGGCAAGGCTGCTTTTGAGAATAAAGTGAAGGCAATAGAAAAAGCTCTAAAGCTGAACAATCCGAATCCGAAGGATGCGATAGACGTTCTGGCGAAAGTAGGGGGTTTTGAGATAGGGGGCTTAGCAGGCGTTATCTTAGCAGGCGCAGCAAACCGCATACCTGTGGTAATCGACGGCTTTATCTCGGGCGCAGCTGCGCTTATAGCTACCGAGATGGCTCCTCAAGCAAAGGAATACATAATCGCTTCCCATCAATCCGCAGAAGCAGGGCATAAAATAATCCTCGAGCACATGCAGCTAAAGCCGCTGCTTAATCTGAATCTGCGTTTGGGCGAGGGTACAGGAGCTGCCCTCGGAATCTCGCTCGTAGAGGCAGGAGTGAAAATTTTGAACGAAATGGCTACCTTTGCGGAAGCAGGCGTCAGCGAGCAGTGAAGCGGCTCAGACTCAAAGGAGTTAAATAAATGAAGTTCAAAGTCAGGGAGGAAATTCGGCAATTGAAGAAGGCAATTCACGGCGGGGAAGTATGGAGTTTTTCAGACGTGAAAATAGATTTCAGTTCAAATATAAATCCTCTGGGTCCTTCCAGAAAAGCCATAGAAGCGGCCAAAAATTCTTTATGGAAATGTGCATACTACCCTGATTCAAACACCAGGGAATTAAAAAAAGCTCTGTCCGAGTATTTGGGTGTAAGTACAGAGAACATAATAGTCGGAAACGGCTCTACTGAGCTGATAAAAAATTTTTGCGAAGCTTTCATAAATAAAGGCGATGAAATATTAATTCCGCAGCCGACTTATTCTGACTACGAGGTTTATGCGAGGCTTTACGGCGCAAAAATAGCGTTTGTCCCTGACAAAAAAATAATCAGCACCATCGACAGCAAAACAAGGGCAATTTTTGTGTGCAATCCAAACAATCCAACCGGCAGGACGATTGAAATTGAAGAAATAATAGAAAAAGCGCACCACTATAGTGCTCTCGTTTTTCTGGACGAGGCTTACACAGAGTTCACAGACCAAGAAAGCTTTTGCAGCCGCATCGAAGATTTTGAAAATTTATTTGTGCTCCGCTCCCTCACGAAATTTTTTGCGCTTCCCGGGCTGCGCATGGGCTATGGCGTTGGAAACAAAAAAATTATAGAGTGTCTAGAAAAATTAAGGCTGCCCTGGAATTTAAATACTCTGGCGCAGGTTGCAGCAATTGAATCAATAAAGGATGGGAAGTACATAAGAGAGTCAAAGAAATTCATGAAAAAAGAGAGGAACTTTCTATACAAGGAACTTTCAAAAATTCAAAAGTTGAAAGTGTCCCCCTCTGAAGCAAATTTTTTTTTAATTGATTTGAGAAAAGCAGGAATTAAAGCTTCGACCGCAAAGAAAAAGCTGATAGAGAAGGGAATGCTAATAAGAGACTGCCGCTCTTTTAGGGGATTAAATGAATATTTCATTCGAGCGTGCGTGAGAAATAGAAAAGAAAATGCAAGATTGATTAAAGAATTAAAGAACATCGTGGGAGAGTAAAATGCAAGATAAAGAGTGTAAATATTACCCCTGCCACTTCGAGGAGCAGGACTGCACCTTCTGCTACTGCCCGTTTTACCCCTGCCTTGACGAGGCGAGGGGTAAATTTGTGACAGGCAGGAGAAGCGGTAAGAAAGTCTGGAGCTGCAAAAGCTGCAGCTGGATACATGGGCACGAAATTGCGAGGGCTGTTAGAGATGAATTGACTGAGATAAGGTCAAGGCTTGGTGGGTAACATGTCTAAAACTCTAATGATTCAGGCTACCGCCTCGTTTGCAGGAAAGTCTTTTCTGGCAATGTCGTTCTGCAAAATTTTCGCTGACAAAGGCTACAAAGTTGCACCCTTCAAGGCGCAGAACACCTCGCTCAACTCTTTCGTAACTAAGGACGGAAAAGAAATTGCGAGGGCGCAAGCCTTGCAGGCATTTGCTGCGGGCGTGGAACCGACTGTGGAGATGAATCCCATACTCATAAAGCCGAAGGGGGAAAGCAAGTCGCAGCTCGTTGTAAACGGAAAGCCTCTCAGGGATATCGAGGCTAGAAATTACTACCGGGAATTCGTGCTAACGCAGGGGATGCAAGTAATAAAAAAAGCGTTCGAAAAACTTGAGAAAAAATACGAGCTCATAATTATCGAGGGCGCCGGCAGCCCTGCAGAGATAAATCTCTACGAGCAGGACATAGCGAACATGCGGGTTGCAGAGGTAGCGAATGCGCCTGTGATTCTCATCGCAGACATAGAGCGGGGAGGCGTCTTTGCAAGCATTTACGGCACCATAAATCTGCTGAAGGAAGAGCACAGGAAAAAAGTGAGAGGCATAGTTATAAACAAGTTCAGGGGCGACGAAGAAATTCTGAAGCCGGGTGTTGAGATGATTCAAGACCTTACTGGAAAGCCTGTCCTTGGAGTGATTCCTTTCATTAAGGATTTGCAGCTTCCTGACGAGGATTCAGTTTCGCT